>JBCDEP010000098.1:0-23771 GCA_039179675.1 Cyanobacteria bacterium P01_G01_bin.67 | reverse complement strand
TTTTCTGTCTGATTCGACCTTGGCTATCGGTTTTTCCTAACTCTCATCTTCAATTCGGATTATCCAAGTTAGTTGACCTGATGAATCGTTTTCATGCTTCTCCTAATTATCAAAGGGATTCTCCAAGTGATTTATTCCCTATTGCTTGCTAATTCATTTTTTTACCCCATAGTCACAAAAGAGGGATCACACACAGAAGAATGAACTCGCTTTGGAAATGTCGTCATTTGAATGGTTTGTGTGAATTCATCAATGTTGAGGTTGAAACAGCAGCTCAATACTACTACATTAACGTTTCAGCTTCTTGCAACACTACCCTTTCGCCACTCTAGCTGTTACTTCTGGAACGGAAGAAATAGATTCAGGATGTAAACACATAAGCTCACCTCAACCCGATGAGTTTATTTTAGGATATTAGTATTTAGGCAAGATTATTAAATTTTTGACGAAAGAGCGATCGCCTAAAGACATATTTTTGAATTCGCCAACAGTATCCGTATCTCGGCTCTCCCCCTACTTGCCTTCCATTTCATCAATTCTTCCCCAAATACGCACTCTACCATCCTGCTGAATATACTCTCGTTCTGGAGCATCGATTACTCGTTGAATCCATTCATCCTTTATAATAATTTAATCGGGGCGAGAGCGTGTTGCTCGAAAATACGAAGTAACTTTCATTAAGGAGACAGTAATTGTTGTTCCAACTCGTCTAAATAAAGTTCAGTGCCGATCGCCCCAGGCAAGCCCCCACATAAATATAACGGAATAAAATAGACTCTTCCTGCTTTACTGGCATCTAAAGATTGGGCGATCTCATTTTCTTGCCATGCTTGTTTTATTTTTGATAGTTGATTGCGATCAAAGTTATTAAGTTGTTTTCCTTTCCCCCAGTTGTAGCCCAAAACAATAACCGAATTAGCATCATTTAGTTGAGGCAGCTTTTCAATTGAAATAGTAGTCGATCGCGAATTGAGCTTGGAATTTTCAAGTTCGGGAAGCGACACCAATTGAAATCCTAATTCTTGAGGTAGAGAATAACAAGGTTCGTCGTAGGTGCCTAAAATAATCTGCTTTAATTGCCCTGAATAGAGCAAAAGCAGCTTCGGATTTTGAGCTACTACAGGGGCAAAGGTTTTGCGGGCTGTGGCAATTCTTTGTTCGGTTTCTTTGAGTAGTTGTTCGGTTTGTTGAGAACGATTGACGGCTTGGGAGATCGCTCTTAAATTAATCTCTGGTTCGGTCACATCCAATAGTATGCTTGGGGCAATTTGCGACAAAGTTCCATAGATCTGGCGATTAGAACTAACGCCGATAATTAAATCAGGTTGAGCTTTAACAATAGCTTCAATTGACGGTTCCCAAGCTTGCCCTACGTTTGCCACTGGCTGAGTAACTAGGCTACCCAAGTAGGGAATTTGCTCCCTGGGGTTATCGTAATCTCCGTGATGAAATGCCACAAGATCGCCATAGGCAACAGGCTGAACCCCTAAAGCAAGTAAAGATTCTAAAATACCAGGACTGAGTACTACAATCCGTTGAGGCTGCCCGCAAACTTCAGTTTTCCCCGCCTCATGCTCAATCGTTCGACAGTCAGTTCGGTTGGATGTAGCAACTTCTTGCTCGTTGGCTTTACTTTGACAAGAGGAGATCGCACCTAATGCGATCGCCACCACCACCAAAAACCGAACCGACAACAACATTCTTTTATATTTCAAACCCTTTATTTATACCTTCTACCTTCTGCCTCCTGCCTTCTAAAACTTCATCGAAACCGAACCTCTAACTTCAAAAGGATCGCCTACATCATTTCCAAAACCTCTGCTATTGGAAGTTGCAACAATGTAGTCAACATCAAACAAGTTATTGAAGTTTAGTGCCATGCGCCAGTCATTCCGTTTATAAAATAGAGCAGCATTGGTCAGGAAGTAATCGCTTACGGTGAAGTCGTTATCTAAATTCCCTTGACGTTCGCCCACAAACACAAAACCCCCGCCAAAGCCCAAACCTTGTAAACTTCCCTGTTGAATTTCGTAGGTAGTCCACAAACTGACACTGTTTTCGGGCGTGTTGAATAAACGATTACCCACTAGAGTCTCATCATTATCTTCGCTCACTTCGGCATCAATGTAGGCATAGCTGGCAACAATATTCCAGCCAGGCATAATTTCACCAATGATGTCTAATTCAATACCCTGACTCTCCTGTTCCCCAGTTGCTACGGAAAAAAACATATCGATCGGATCGGGTGTGGCAACATTTTTCTTGGTAATATTAAAGTATCCTAAAGTTGCCAGTAGTTTTCCTTCAAGAATTTCACCTTTAACGCCAAACTCAAATCCTTCACTTGTTTCAGGTTCTAAAAGCTCACCACTGCTGTCAGTTTCCGTATTGGGGCTAAAAGATTGCGAGTAGCTGCCAAAAAGGGAAATTTGGGGAATGGGTTGGTATACCAGTCCGACTCTGGGGTTCACATCATCGAAGTTTTCTGTTGTCTCCGAAATTTCTGGGCTAGAATCCGTCGGACCATCGACTGTGGTTTGTTCTACCGTGTCATACCTTACTCCTGCTAACAAAATTAAGTTATCGAGGAGATCGACCTGATCCTGTAAAAAGACTCCCAAGCGATCGCTTTGAACATCGTTCTTAAATACAATCGGTAATTCATCGGGATCTAAATCGTCAAATACTCCAAAATCAGGGTCAAAGATATTAAAGGGTACAGGGTTAGGATCGAGTCCTACAAAATTTAAATCATCGTTTCGATTGAGATCGACCCCAAACAAGAGAGTATGTTTCACTGAACCCGTATCAAATTTACCCACCACGTTTGTTTGTAGCGTGTAGTTTTGAATACTGGCATTTTGATTTACAAAAGACTGCGAGCCAATACCAGTTTCTTCATCTACAAAAGGTGCAGTTCCTCCAACATTATCCAAATCTCGATCGGAAAAGCGAAAAGCATTGCGTAATTGCCAGTTGTCGCTGAAGCGATGCTCTAGGTCATAACCCACGTTAATTACTTCGCTCTCATTTACAGCGTCGTCTTGATTAATAATGCTGTCAAAAGAGACCGGAAATATTCCGTCGCCCGCTGCTTGAAGACCAAGATCGGAGGGAAATTCATCATTGGTGTAGTCTAGTTGAAACGTAATGTCGGTGCGATCGCCAATCTCCCAGCTAATTACTGGAGCGACAAAGAATCGTTCAGAGTCTGTCTCAAAGTTGTTAAAACTATTTTCATGTCGGTATAGGGCATTGAGTCGATAACGCAAGCTGCCATCGGAAGTTAAAGCATCAGAGAAATCAATCTGAGGACTTACTAAAGCATCATTTCCTAGTTGCAACGTTGCTTCGTAAAGAGAACCTTCTTCTATGGGCTTTTTCGTCACCACGTTAACCACCCCCCCAGGCTCAATCTCTCCATACAAAATTGAGGCAGGACCTTTGAGTACTTCCACTTGTTCCAAATTCGCTGTCTCGACAAAATTCTGCCCAACATCACCAAACTGTCTGAAACCATCTCGAAGCACTGAAGTATCGCTAAATCCTCTGATATTGAAGGTCTCTTCAAGATTACTAAAGCTGCCACCAGTTGTTACCCCACTCACATTATTCAGGACTTCATCCAGCCCGATCGCCTGCTGGTCTTCAATTACCTGTTGGGGAATTACCTGAATTGACTGGGGAATATCACGAATTGGAGTGTCAGTGCGCGTGGCTGTACTGGCATCGGGGACAAAATATTCCTCTTCTGCTCCCTGTCCTGTAGCAATCACGTTGATTGAATCATCTGGCTCATCTGCGGCGGCGGTGCCATCAGGGGTAACGCTTAAGACTAAATCATCTCTACCAGGTAAGATCTCCGCGCTTGGTGCTTGTTCTGTTCCCGCAATTCTGACTCGAATACTATTTTCATCAGCTTGGTTTACCCTGACACTGGTAATTCCTGGTGCGGGATTGAGTTCGGTTATACCGTTTCTGATAGCAAACGCTAAAGTTGCATCGAGAATCTCAATGACTAGATCGTTACCTTCAGGTTGAATCAAAGGCACTAATCTTTCACTTCCTGCGACAGTTTCTAAAACTAACTCTAACCCCTCATCAGTTTGAATTAATTCTACTCCTGTAACCCTTGTCACCCCTTTGGCCAATAAGTCCGCCGCATTCCCTCGACTGTTTTGTTCTGGATCGAATATGGATGGATCAGAAGAATTATGGGAATTGGGTAATAAGGGATTCAAGAAAGATATTTCTGACTCTGCTCCTTTGTGGGTCGCGGTATCCTTCAGGGCTGCTTTTACTGTTTCCCTTGTGTCCTTCTTATCTGGTTCCTCCGCTCTAGCAGAACAAATAAAAACTATTCCTAATAAACCTACCGATAATTTTGTAATTAATGATAAGCGTAACAATATTTCTGATAACTTTTTCATTAAAACTCCTCAAGTAAAATGATCGCTTTATCTATAATATTTCTTAATAGCGAATTAAAGAATATCTTAAGTTGAAGCAGCTACTTATCTAATTATTGAAATAATTTATTAATAATTTAACTGTGACTGCTGTGACTTTCTGGTGAAAAGTTAAGGGGAGAACTAAGTCTTTGCCAATCCACCAAGGGCGATCGCGCTAGCAGTAGCATAAGTTGGAGTATGGCTGATACTGACCAGCCACTTGCCAATACCAAGTTCGGTAGCAACTTTTAGGGTGTTGCCATATAGGACAACAAAAGGTTGACCAGTTGGCAGTCGTCGGATCTCAATCTCCAGCCATGAAATAGATTTACCCTCTTGACCTAAAGCTTGGATAACGGCTTTTTTGGCAGCGATACGACCAGCGAGATACTGTACTTGCTTAGTACGCAACCGAGCAAGATCCCGTTCTATCGTGGAGAGGCAGTGCTGTTCGAGACACTGCCCTTGTTGCTTAACAATCTGCTCAATTCGTCTGACATCAATGAGAGAGATTCCATGACCGATTACATTCATGGGATAACTCTTGCTTTATGTTTGCAATACCAATTTGGTCAACATCGTATTCATTTTGTTGACCGACTCGATATACTCTTTGAGCAAGACTGATTCGGCAACAATGCCCGCACCAGCATTAAGATAGATTTCCTTGTCGTACTGGTAGACAGAACGAATGGCGATCGCTATATCCGCCGTGCCGTTACTATCAACCCAACCAATACCACCAGCATAAATCCCTCTTGGCTCCTCCTCTAGACGATCAATCCAAGCCAAAGCTTTTTGCTTTTTAATGCCAGAGACGGTAATACCTGGAAACAAAACCTTTAAGGAATCCCACAAAGTCTTTCCAGGCATTAGCTGACCACCTGCTCTTGAAGAAAGATGTTGTACACAGCGATATTTCTTGACCTCCATAAAATCAAAAATCTGAACAGTTTCTGGTACACAGACAGAGTTAAGTTCGTCTTGTGCCAACCAGATCGAAAGGGCATGTTCCTTTACTTCCTTGGCATCGGTAAATAGTTCGTCGTGTAAGCGGCGGTCTTCAGCTTTAGATTCACCCCGTGGTCTTGTTGCAGCTAGGGGATTAGTTATGACGTATCCTCTTTCATCCACCCGCATCAAAATTTCGGGACTAAAGCCCACCGCCTTGACATCTCCCAGATTGAGACAATAAGAACGGGCAGAATTATTGGCTTCAGCTCCCACGGCGTAAGTTCCTAATACGTTTAAATTACCAGTAAATTTTCTGGAGCGAGAGATAATCGCTTTATGTAATTTATTTTGTTTAATTGCGTCCTTTAACTGGTCAATGCGCTGGGAATAATTTTCGCAGTCGGTTGCATCCTCAGTTAGAGACATAGGTGAGTATTTGGGAAGCTTACTATCTGTAGATAATAAGTCGCGGATTTGCGTTAATGGCTTAACACTTTTGATGCGAACTCCTTCATCTGTAATCAACAATTCCGTTTCGGGAATTAAAAAATACAGTAGTGGCTGGGCGATCGCTTTAGAATAAGATGAGTAGAAGGTAGCCATATCGAATGCCACATAGCCGTATGCCGTCCAATTCTCCAGGGGCAATAACGCTAATAGTTCTTCTACTTGTTTGAATGGATCAGTTGCTGGTTGGGAGCTAAATTTGCCCATCCCTTCGAGACAAACTTCTGTTTTGCTAACAGATACCTTAGCTAGCTCGTTACCAGCGATGCGAACTTCTCCATCCTTTTCGTACATAACATAATTAGAAAAAATCCCCCCCTGCAAAAGATTGTATAAAATCTCGATTGGCTTAAGTTTAGTAGATAGTAATTCTTCTCGATATGATTTTACTGGTTCTAAATTTGTAACCATCAATCTCTCCTGATAATTTAAGCTCTTTTTTTAGTTTTTTAGACTTTTTGTTTGTAAGAACGGCGTTGCACAACTACAGTATGATTTTTGCGATAGTTACTGTTCATGTGATTTGGAAAAGCTTAGAGCTTAGAGCTACGAACCGTAATATTTGATATGTCATTCTTTATAATTAGCAACGCCGTAAGAACAATAGATTTAAGGCACAATAACTTGCGTCAACTTTGATTGAGCGCCATCTTTTGGCTGTTTGCTACCGATTTGCGGTGAATTTTTCCTGTAGCAGTACGGGGTAGTTGTTTTACGAAGCGCAACGTTTTTGGTGCCTTGAAATGAGCGAGTCGCTGTTTGGCAAATTGATAAATTTCTGTTCCTAACTCAGAAGATGGCTCTTGTCCTGATTTGAGGCTGACATAAGCCACTACCTGAGTTAATTTTTCGCCCTCATCAGATTCGGGAACCACTGCCACTTCTAAAATTTGGGGGTGCTGGTGTAGAATATCTTCAATTTCTAACGGAGAAATCCATTGACCGTTTACCTTAAATAAATCATCTTTACGACCTACAAACTTGAAATAGCCTGAACCATCTTGTACGTACTTATCGCCAGTATGCATGGTATTACCCCAGAGTGCCTCTCGGGTTTCTGTGAGTCGATTCCAGTACCCCAGCATCAAGCTTTCGCCACTCACTACAAGATCTCCAATCTCTCCAGGAGGGCAGGGTTGTCCGTTCTGGTCTACAACTTGGACATCATAACCCGCAACAGGGCGACCAGAAGTACCAGGTTTGCATTCCCCTGGTCGGTTAGCAAGAAAGATGTGTAAAAATTCTGTCGTACCAATCCCTTCATATATTTCTTGATTGTAAGTCTCTCGCCACTGGTGCCAAATACTTTCAGGAAGCTGTTCGGCAGCAGAGATAGATAGACGTAGCGAGTCAACATCTAATGACTCGATATCACTTACTGCCAGAAGATTGGCATAAAGACTGGGAATGCCAAACAAAACCGTCGGTCGATAGTGATGAATGTCGGCAATGATATCGAAGACGTTGCTAGCATCCGACAAGACCGCAGAAGCTCCGACTGCCAGGGGCATATAAAGGGTATTCCCTAAGCCGTAAGCAAAAGGTATCTTAGCAACAGAATAGGTGATGTCATCTGGTTTTAAGTCCAGAGTAGTCTTGGCGTAGTGCTCGGCACATACCACCATGCTTTGATGGAGATGAATTACTCCTTTGGGCATCCCCGTACTGCCCGAAGTGTAGAGCCAAAAAGCGGGTTCATCACGAGCGGTTTCAGCACAGGGTAACGGTTCTTGAGACTGCTGGCTGATTAAAGATAAAAAAGAATCGTCGCCATCTGCCAGCAAAACTTGTTGCAAAAAGGGAGACTCGATGGGTGCGAGTTTGTCTTGTAAGGAGCGATCGCTCAACAAAATTTTGGCTCGCGAATCTCTTAGGATGTGTTGTGCTTGCTCAACACTACTGGCGGTATTGATCGGAACTGGCACCGCACCCAGCCAAATTGCCCCCCAAAAGGCAAAGACCGACTCAGGAGAATCGGGCAACAGAATGGCAAGACGATTTTCTCGTTCTAAACCAAGAGAAGCAAGTAAACGCGCTGCTTGTTGGACGCGCTGGTTGAGTTGTTCGTAGGTGTAATTTCCCTGCCGCGAGAAAAAAGCGACTTTTTGGGTGTTACCCCGTTCCAAATTACCGTTCAATAAGTAAGCTGCCACATTAAAGTTTTTGGGCAACTGCTCAGAAATATGTTCCATTTAATTTTCCTTTATACATGTCTAATAAAGCGATTTATATAGCGAGAGCATGAACCAATACGTGTTCGTCCCAATGCCACCATGTTGCTTTCCACAGATGGATCATGGCTCGTTTTGCCTGAACATTGGCTTGACCATGTAAACGAATAGTTAATTTGTCTTGAGTGAGGTGAGCTTCAATTTGATGCCACTCAACATCTTCTGTTATTCCAGTTCCCAAAGCTTTAGCCACAGCCTCTTTAGTCGCAAAGCAGACAGTAAAATCGCGGTGGGGATAACTAGAGGATTGGCAACGATCAATTTCTTTGGCAGTGAACAATAATTTTAAGGTTTCGCGATCGCAACCCGCGATTAATTTAGCCATCCAGGGAATATACCCTAGATCTACACCAAGTCCTTTGACTTCATCTGATATCAGTTCACTGTTAAGAGACATGGCTAGATGGAGATTGGTTTAGCATTGCCGCTTCAATGCGATCGCATACTTGAGCCAGGGTCAGATCCTGCCGACCTCCCAGCTTGATCCTAATTCCTAAATCTTGTTTTAATCCCAAGACGATTTCTACTATTTCTGTCGAATCAAGCTGTAAATCTCGATGTAATAAGGTGTCATCATGGAGCGACTCTCTCGGAATACCCAAGTCAACCAGTATTGCCTTGAGCCGCTCCATCGCTGGGGAACTATTCATGCCGCAAAAATCCTCGAAAACCTATTTGTTCAAAGTAATGTCAAGCTTTGACATCTAATTTAGTTTTTTTTATATTTATGCCTCTGTCAAGCAAGACATACAGAGCTTATTTACTAGTAACGCCAACATTAATTATTAAAGTTGCTCTCGCCACTATTAGGATTATTTCTTATTTGTTGCATAATAACTTCAAAACTTATTTGCAACTTTCTTAACATACAACTTATTTAATTTAATTGCAATAAAATCGTAAGAACTTAGTAACTTATCTTTAATTAGTAATGCATAATACAAAAAAATATCTGATCAATATCCATGCTTGATCGCTTAAATGCTATCAATTGCTTGTTTCAAGCTGCCTTAGATATTCTTTAGTAGCAATGTGTAATACCCAGAAAAACACCTGATTAACACCCACAATTGATTACTCAAATGGTATCAATAGTCTTGCTTTAAGTCATCTTAAGTATTTTTTAAGTATTTTTAAATATTTCTTTGATTATGGGCTTGATGAAATAAAGCAATAAGTTAAAAAAAATAAATTATGAATAATTTGCTTGTATAAAATCTCTTTTTTGAGTACAGTATTTACAACTACTAATTGGTAATTAGTTTCAATTAGTAAATAAGCTATCTAAGTCGTTCGATATAAGTATCAAACTCAGCAAGTACTGTACATCTATCTAAAGTGCGATCAATAGCCGAGTAGTTGCTCGAAACTTTAGATCCAAATATCAGAATTGCTGGGGTACATGGAATCATCTGCATGACTAATAATTTTATCGGTGTCAGTTCTCTCGCTCTGAGCTTTCCTAGATTAATTCGCACTAACGATTATTGGCGCGAAAAGTTTCCTCAATTAACCACCAAAACTCGCTCTCAACGCAGACGGGAGTCAAGAAAACCTGCTCTCAACCAATCTGAGGGAGTAACAATTTGGTCGCAAGAAGTGGTTCCCTATTTAGACGATCCATTTCGCGGCAATGTCGAGCGACGAGTTCTCGGTCAAGGGGAGTCATCGTTAACTCTAGAGTATCGGGCGGCAACTGAGGCGATAGAAGCAGCCAGGCTTCAGCCTAGAGAAATCGATCTGATGATCTCAACCTCTCTCTTTCCCCAAACCGTTAGGCTGGGTAATGCACCCTTAGCCAATCAGCTTAACCTAAGCTGTCCTGCCTGGAATTTAGAATCAACCTGTTCTAGTGCCTTAGTGGCATTACAAAACGCTCGTGCCTTAATTCAAACAGGAGATTATCGCCACGTATTAGTGGTAGTATCCCAAAGTGGCTCTCATACTGTAGATGATGCTGATACTCTTTCCTGGTCGATGGGTGATGGAGCGGGCGCTTTTGTGGTCAGTTCTCTCGCTCCTGGTCAAGGAATACTTGTGAGCAAAATAGTCAGCACTGCCATAACTCATGGGGCATACACTCACCAACTAATTGTAGATGCTAGAGGACAACCTCGAATACAAACTCAGATAGGTGAAAACACCAGTATGCTGGCAGAAACCACAGTTGATTTTGTTCGCAACTGTTGTGAAAAAGCAGTTAAGGCAGCAGGATTGTCTCTAAATGACATCGACTTTTTTGCTTTTAATACCCCTACTCCCTGGTATGCCAGTGTCTGTGTAAGGGCTTTAAATATCGATCCAGAACGCACAATTAATCTTTATCCTCGATACGCTAACATTGGACCCGTTTTTCCTATAGCTAATCTATATCATGCTGCGCGATCGGGCAAACTTAAAGAGAACGATTTGGTTCTTGTCTATACCAACGGTGCAGGAGCAACCGCAGGAGCGATGGTGAAGCGTTGGAGTGATGTTGCTCTGGGAACAGCTCCAGCATCTCCGATTGTAGTAACTCCAGAACAGGAGGCGATTCGTTTAGCAAAAGTGGACTCTGTGGAGGAACAAGAGAGTCAAGTTGAAGTTACTTCTTTAACCAGACAACAACTTTTAGCAGCTCAACCAGAGGCAAGACAGCAGATGCTTGAAGCCTATTTATTAGAATGGCTCTGTAATTCATTACAGCTTGCTCTAGGTGAGCTTACTTCTCAACAGTCTTTTTCCAGCATCCTAGACTCCTTATTAGCTTTGATGCTCAAAAGTCAGATTGAGAGTGATTTAGAATTGCAAGTATCAATGGAAAGTTTTTTGGGAAACAACACTGTTGCTCAGCTAGCTGAACAATTGCTCAAACAGTTAGCTTTAACTAGTCTAATCGCATCAGAGACAACCTTTACTGCCGGTGAAAAAGAAAGAGAAAAGTTGAGCATTTGACTTAACCTGCAAGATTATTTGACGTTAATTCAGTCAAGAACAAAAGCACCACATCATGATTAATAATACTAGTACAAAAGAGCAATTTGACGTAATTATTTTGGGTTCTGGGATTGGGGGATCTACTCTAGCTACGGTTTTAGCAAAGCAACAAGCGAAAGTTTTAATGATCGATAAAGGAACTCATCCAAGATTTGCTATTGGTGAGGCAATTACTTCTCACACGGAACATTTACTTTCGCTTCTTAGTCATTATTACTCTGTCCCTGAACTGGAAAATTTAAGTTCTTTTAAAACAATTCAAGAAAACATTTCAACTTCCGCTTGCGGATATAAACGATCCTTTGGGTTTCTATATCATCGAGATGGAAAAGAGCAATCGCCGCAAGAAAGAATCCAATGGGGTGTTGGTAACAGCAGTCATTTATTTCGTCAGGAGGTAGACCACTACCTAGTCAAACTTGCTGTTAAGTATGGAGCAAAGTTATTAACCAATACCAATGTTGTTGACCTAGACATAGATGAAAAAGAAGTTGTAATTAAGACAGAAACTGGCGAACAATTTAACGCTAACTATCTTGTTGACGCCAGCGGTTATAATTCCATTATTGCTAAACGACTAAATTTACGTGAGAATCCAACCAGATTTAAAACTCACTCAAGAACCATATTTACTCACATGGTTGGAGTGAAACCTGTTGATGATTGTCTTCAGGCAAATAATGAAAGTATAATGCCATGGCATCATGGAACTGCACACCATGTATTTGATGGTGGTTGGATGTGGGTTATTCCCTTTAATAATCATAACGAATCGACTAACCCTATTTGTAGTGTAGGGTTAAATTTAGATACTCGGCAGTATCCTAAAACTGAAATCTCTCCCGAACAAGAGTTTCAGAATTTCATTGCCAGATTTCCTAGCATCGCTGCTCAGTTTGAGACGGCTAAACTCGTCCGCAATTGGATCTCAACTAACCGACTTCAATATTCATCTCCTTCATGTATGGGAACACGATTTTATCTTCTTCCTCATGCTTCAGGATTTATCGATCCTATTTTCTCTCCAGGATTGATACAGACGTTTACCACCATTCTTCCATTAGCTGCTTTAATTCTCAAAGCTATTGATAGCAATGATTTTTCGAGTGAGCAGTTTGCTTCTCTGGGACAGTTGCAACAAGAAATTTTTGACTACAACGATAAGATAGCGAATTGTACATATATTGCTTTTACTAATTTCAATCTGATGAATGCGTGGCTCAGAGTTTGGGTTTTGCAGCATTTAATGGGTGGTTCCTATAAGCTATTCTTTGAACAGCTTTTAAAATTGCTAGTAAAAGACTACCCAGAACACATAGCAAACATAGAATTTAAGCCTAAAGATTTATCGCAGTTAACTGAAATCAATTACCTAAAAAATATAGATCCTCGTACTCAAGGATGGCGTAAAGACTTTGTTGAAGAAGCAATTCTTGAAATAGAAAAAGTAGAAAAAGGTCTACTTTCTCCAGATGAGGCGGCATCTAATATAGTGTCATTAATAAATTCTACCAGTTGGTTATTTAAGTTAGGCGGATTGGGGCAACAGTCGAAACACTACCTAGATATAGCTAACTCTAAATGGTTTAACAAAAGCCTCATAACTTATTCATTGTGGCAAAGCATGAATGTTTTTGGTAGACAGAATATAAAACCTTTAAAACTTAAATTAACTGATTACTTACATGGTGTTCGTCTGAAAATAATTTAATTAAACGTAATTTTAATGTATTACTTTGTATTCTTGAAGGAAATTGAGATTAAGATATCACCTAAGTCAAAATTCAAGAAGTATTTTGATTACGATATTAAAGATTTGGTAGCAGCAATCAAGTAGTTATAAGTTGCAAAAACATACAAATATCTATTTAGAAATATGGATCTAGATTCACTAATAGACACACTTTCTCATAGAGGTATAAAATTAGCTGCTAAAGGCAATACCTTAGAAATTGACGCCCCTAAAGGTGCGATTACAACAGATCTCAAGGACGCGCTGGCAAGCCATAAGCTAGAAATTCTCAAGCTACTGCATCAGAATAACAACACTGTAAGTTTTAGAGATTTGCCAACTATTGTTCCTAATCCAGAACTGCGCTACGAGCCTTTTCCCTTAACTGATATGCAATATGCATTTTGGGTGGGTCGAAATGGAACACTAGAATTAGGTAATGTTGCTAATCATGGTTACTATGAAATTGAGGGGCAAGACCTAGACTTAGAACTTTTAAACTGGGCACTGCAACAATTAATTGAGCGCCACGATATGCTCAGAGCGACCATCCTGCCTGATGGACAACAGCAGATTCAACAAACAGTGCCTCTCTATCAAATGAAGATTGTAGATTTGAGGGGACAAGAAGCAGATGTTGTCGGCGACAAACTCGAAGAAATTCGCGATCGCCTGTCTCATCAGGTAGTAGCTACCGATAGATGGCCCTTATTTGAATTTTGCGCGACTCGCCTCGACGGAGGACGTGTTCGACTGCATATTAGCTACGATCTTCAAATATTTGATGCTTGGAGTCTGTTTCGTCTGTTTGACGAATGGTTTCAACTGTACCAAAATCCTCAAGTTGAACTAAAAACACTAGAGCTTTCATTTCGAGACTATGTTTTAGCAGAGCAAGAGTTACAAAACACAGAATTATACAAGCGATCGCAGAGATATTGGTTTGAGCGCATAGATACCCTGCCACCAGCTCCAGATTTACCTTTAGCCAAAAGCCCCCAAGAACTTAAGCAGCATATCTGCAAGCGTTACGCTGGAGGTTTAGAGCTTGGAGAATGGCAACAGTTAAAACAGCGAGCATCTCAAATCGGTTTAACTCCATCGGGAATTTTACTTGCCGCCTTTGCTGAAGTCTTGACAGTTTGGAGTAAAAGCCCTCAGTTTACTATTAGTCTTGCCCTCTTTAATCGTTTACCACTGCACCCGCAGGTATATGATATTTTGGGAGACTTTATCTCAGTAACTCTGTTGAAAGTCGATAATTCTGCGTCTGAATCCTTTACTGACCGTTCCCTACGCTTGCAGCGTCAGTTGTGGCAAGATTTAGAACATCGCTATTTTAGTGGAGTAGGAGTAACACGAGAAATAGCCCGTAGAAAAGGTACGTTACCTAGAGCAATTCCTGTTGTATTCACTAGTACTCTCGGTTTGGATTCCATTGGTCAACAGACTGCAACCTTTTCTCACTTTGGAGAATTAGTGTATGGCATCACCCAGGCTTCTCAGGCTTGGATGGATATTCAAGTTTGGGAAGAACAAGGTCAACTGACCTTTAATTGGGATGTAGTTGAGGAACTTTTTCCCGCAGGTTTAATAGAAGATATGTTTGAGACCTATTGTCATTTTCTCAAGCATCTAGCAACTTCCGAAACTGCTTGGCAGGAAACTAACCGACAATTGGTTCCTCCTAGTCATTTGGCACAGCAGTGTCTAGTCAACGCTACTGTTGCTCCCACTTCTGAAGAGATGTTACATACTTTGTTTGCCGCCCGAGTACGGGAGCAGAAAAAAGAGCCTGCGATCATCTCACCTCAACGCACCTTAACCTATCAAGAACTATACGAGCTTTCTAATCAAGTTGCTCATAAGCTGCGGTCATTAGGGGTAACTCCTAACCAACTGGTAGCTGTGGTGATGGAGAAAGGGTGGGAGCAGATAGTTGCAGTTCTCGGTATTTTAAATTCTGGAGCTGCCTATGTTCCTATTGATCCGAGTTTACCTCAAGAACGCAGGGAATATATTCTCCAAAATAGCCAGGTCGAACTTGTCTTAACCCAATCTTGGCTAGATGAGAGGCTTGCTTGGTCGGAACAAGTGGTACGCCTGTGCCTCGACGATCCCGAGCTATCTCATGAAAATAAAGAGCCACTGGAGTCGATTCAGACTCCCGATGATTTGGCTTATCTGATTTATACTTCTGGTTCTACAGGTACTCCCAAAGGGGTGGCGATCGAGCATCGGGGGGCGGTGAACACGATTATCGATATCAACCAACGCTTTGGTGTTAATTCATCTGACCGAGTGTTAGCTTTGTCTTCCCTCAGTTTTGACTTGTCAGTTTACGATATTTTCGGCACTTTAGCTGCTGGAGGAACAATAGTTATTCCCGAAGCTTCGGGCGATCGCGATCCAGCTCACTGGGCAAAATTGATAGTAGAGCATGAGATCACTATTTGGAACTCAGTGCCAGCCTTAATGCAGATCATGGTTGACTGGGCTAAAGATGAACCTCAAGTTTTGACAAGTCTGCGTTTAGTCATGCTTAGTGGAGATTGGCTACCACTAACTTTGCCCCCTCAAATCACAAATCTCAACAAAAATATTCAAGTAATCAGCTTAGGCGGCGCTACGGAGGCATCTATTTGGTCTATTGTTTATCCCATTAAAGCAGTTGAGTCGAATTGGAAGAGCATACCCTATGGTCGTCCAATGGCTAACCAGCGTTTTTATGTATTCAATGAATTGTTAGAAACTCGTCCTGTGTGGGTCCCAGGACAACTCTATATCGGAGGCATTGGCGTAGCTAGATGCTATTGGCAGGAGAAAGCTAAAACTGAAGCTAGCTTTATTATCCACCCCCATACTAATGAGCGATTATATCGCACAGGTGATTTAGGTCGTTACCTCCCCGATGGAAATATTGAATTTCTCGGTCGAGAAGATTTCCAAGTTAAGATTGGCGGATATCGTATCGAACTAGGGGAAATTGAGGCAGTGCTAACACGGCATCCTCTAGTGGAAAAAGCGATAATTGCCGCAGCGGGCAAGCAACTAAGTGAAAAACGGCTAGTAGCCTATGTGGTTGCCAATCAGGAAGTCTCTTGTGAGGATCTAAAACTTTTTCTGGCAGAGCGACTCCCGAATTATATGATACCGTTAGCATTTATATTTTTAGAAAGTTTACCCCTCTCAGCAAATGGGAAAGTAGACCGAGGTGCCCTACCTTCTCCAGATATTGTCATCCAAGAATCAGAGGGCAATTATGTAGCCCCCCAAAATGAAGTTGAGGAAAGCATCGCTGCTGTTTGGCAGGAAGTGCTTAACTTAGAAAAAATAGGAGCAAACGATAACTTTTTTGAAATTGGCGGTAACTCATTACTGATTACCAAAATTTACAGTCAGCTAAAAAATGTATTGTCGAATGAGGTAGAACGAATATCTTTAGTCGAATTGTTTAAATATTCAACAATTCGTTCTCTTGCCAAACACGTAACTCAGTCTCGACAGGCATTACCAGAAGTGGGAAATTCTCAAATGGTCGAGCAACTGACAGCAGGAAAGACTCGACTTAAACAGAGATTAAGAAAATCAAAAGCAAAAATAGCTAATTGATAGCTTGATCTTGAATTAGTGTCGTATCGTTTACGAGCAAAACCACCCATTATTTATGTAGGTTTCGATCAGAAATAGCTTAACTATGCAATCTCAATCAACTGGCTTAGAAGTAGCAGTAATAGGAGTATCAGGGCGTTTTCCTGGCAGCAAAAATTTAGATGATTTTTGGGAAAATCTGGTAAACGGAGTAGAACTAACTTCGGTTTTTACAGATTCCGCATCCGACAAAACCATCAAAGCAGGTGCGGTTCTTGACGATGTAGAACTCTTTGACGCGGAATTTTTTGGCTACAATCCCAGAGAAGCCGAAACCATGGACCCACAACACCGTATGTTCTTAGAGTGTGCCTGGGAAGCCCTTGAAAATGCTGGCTATAACTCTGAAGCGGAAACCAGACCGATAGGAGTTTATGCTGGTGTCGGAATGGGGACATACTTGCTCTATAACCTTAGTCCTAATCAGGAATTAATGGAATCAAGAGGATTTTTACCGACTTTAATCGGAGTCGATAAAGATTATCTACCTACTCGCGTCTCTTATAAATTAAATCTTACTGGACCGAGCGTTAGTGTAGGTACGGCTTGTTCGAGTTCTTTGGTGGCAGTTCATTTAGCTTGTCAAAGTTTGCTGAGTGGTGAATGCGATATGTCTTTAGCCGCAGGAGTGGCGGTCAAGGTTCCTCAAAGTGAAGTAACCCTTTCTCCCAATGAAATTGCTGCTGCTGACGGACACTGTCGAGCTTTTGATGCTAAGGCAAGTGGCACTATTGGGGGCAATGGCATCGGAGTTGTAGTTCTCAAAAGATTAGAAGATGCGATCGCCGATCGCGATCGCATCTATGCAGTTATCAAAGGTTCGGCAATTAATAATGATGGTGCGACGAAAGTAGGCTACACCGCACCGAGTGAATCAGGTCAAACCAGGGCAATCAGAGCAGCTCAGATTATGGCTGAGGTTGAGCCAGAAACTATTACTTATTTAGAAGCTCACGGCACTGGAACTCCTTTAGGCGATCCGATCGAAGTGGCAGCGATGACAGAAGCATTTCGAGCTAGTAACAGTAAAAAAGGTTATTGTGCGATCGGTTCGGTCAAAACTAATGTCGGACATTTAGATGCTGCTGCTGGAATTACGGGTTTAATTAAGACTGTATTGTCCCTAGATCGTCAACTGCTCCCGCCGTCGATTAACTTCGAGTCGCCAAATTCAGAGATAGATTTTGCCAACAGCCCCTTTTACGTCAACACTGAGCTTAGTGAGTGGAAAACTAACGGTACCCTTCGCCGTGCAGGAGTTAGTTCTTTTGGATTTGGCGGCACCAACGCTCATGTAGTGTTAGAAGAAGCACCAGTAGCAGAAGAGTCTAGCCCTTCGAGAACCAGACAATTATTACTACTTTCAGCCAAAACCAGTTCGGCATTAGAAACGGCGACTACTAATTTAGTTGATCACCTCAAAGTAAATCCACAACTCAACCTGGCTGATGTGGCATATACCCTGCAAATTGGTCGCCAGTCATTTAATCATCGTCGCCTGGTTTTAGCCACAGATATCGAAGATGCACTTCAAGCCCTAGAGTCAGAACCACAAAGAGTTCTGACTAGTTCCACTGAGTCGAGCGATCACCCTATAGTGTTTATGTTCACAGGTCAAGGAGCGCAGTATGTGAACATGGCACGGGAACTCTACCAAAGTGAAGCTACTTTTGCTCAACAGGTAGATCTCTGTTGTGATTTACTCCAGCCCCAATTAAAACTAGATTTACGTCAACTCCTATATCCCACAGCAGCAGAGGCAGAAACAGCGACCAAGCAATTACAACAGACAGCAATTACGCAACCAGCACTGTTTGTCATCGAATACGCTCTAGCCAAATTATGGATGTCCTGGGGAGTGCATCCTGTAGCCATGATTGGTCATAGCATTGGCGAATATGTGGCAGCCACTCTGGCTGGTGTGTTTTCCCTCGAAGATGCGTTAGCTTTGGTAACGGCACGGGGTCAACTGATGCAGCAACTACCCTCAGGAAGCATGCTGTCAGTCGCCCTATCAGAGCAAGAAGTACAACCCTATTTAGGGTCAGAACTCTCTGTAGCCGTAATCAACGGTTTAGAATCCTGTGTGATTTCTGGTGCCACCGAGGCAATAGAAGCCTTACAAAATCAGTTAGTAACCTTAGATGTGGATTGTCGCTTACTCCACACCTCCCATGCCTTCCATTCTCCAATGATGGAGCCGATTCTAGCTCCTTTTAAAGAGCGAGTCGCTCAAGTCAGCCTCAAGTCGCCACAAATTCCTTACCTGTCCAATATTACTGGTACCTGGATTACAAACCAAGAGGTAACTTCGGCTGAATATTGGTTGAACCATATCAGGCAAACGGTGCGTTTTGAGCAAGGTTTGCAGGAGTTATTGAAAAAACCCACACAAGTTTTGTTGGAAGTAGGTCCTGGTCGAACGTTGAGTAAGTTAGCCCAACGGCATCAGCAAAAGCAGCCAGAGCAAATAGTGTTAACCTCAATCCGCCATCCTAGAGAACAGCAATCAGATGTAGAGTTTTTGTTGAAGACCCTAGGTCAATTATGGCTGGCGGGAGTGCAGATAGATTGGTCGGGATTTTATGCTGATGAACAAAGGCACAGACTACCCTTGCCTACTTATCCTTTTGAACGACAAAGATATTGGATTGAAGCACCTCAATCGGGAGAGAATAACCACATCACTCCAGTGTCATTGGGTAAAAAGCCTGACATTGCCGATTGGTTTTATATACCTTGTTGGAAACAATCGGTGCCCCCAGTACCAATCAAACAGGAACAATTAACCGCACGAAGCTCCTGCACTCTGGTATTTATGGATGAGTGTGGCTTATGTACTCAATTGGTTAAACAACTCCAAACACAGAAGCAGGAAGTGGTTACTGTCCAAGTCGGTACAGAGTTCGCCCAACTCAGCGAGAGCCTCTATAGTCTCAATCCTGGACAAAGTGATGACTACGATACCTTATTCGAGGAGCTTCTTGCACAACAGAAGTTGCCAGAACAAATAGTTCATGTATGGAGTGTCACGCCTGTCAATGATGCAGAATCTGGGCTGGCAGGAGTTGAGAAAGCTCAAGAAACAGGATTCTACAGCTTGCTGTTTCTCGCCCAAGCAATAGGAAAACAGAATTTGAGCAAGGAGTTGAAAATCACGGTTGTCTCTAATAACATGCAGTCAGTGACGGGAGAGGAAGTACTCTCTCCAGAGAAGGCAACCATACTTGGACTGGTCAAAGTAATTCCCCAAGAATACCCAAATCTTACCTGTCGCAGTATTGATATAGTACTCACTCATTCAGAAAGTTGGAAACGGGAGAAACTCATAGAGCAACTTTTGACCGAACTGAGAGTTCCTAGCTCTCAACAGGTGATTGCTTACCGAGGAAATAATCTTTGGCTGCAAACCTTTGAACCGGTGCGACTCGATGAATCTCTCGAAGAGACACCGCGATTAAGAGAAGAAGGAATCTATCTGATTACAGGTGGACTCGGCGGGATTGGACTGGTCTTAGCGAAGCATTTAGCCAAGACGGTACGAGCCAAACTAATTCTGACTGGGCGTTCGGCTTTTCCTGCCAGAGAGGAGTGGCAGAATTGGTTACTCACTCAAGATGAAACTAATAGCATCAGCCGCAAGATTGGCAAAGTCCAAGAACTTGAAGCGTTGGGTGCAGAGGTTTTGGTGATTAGCGCTGATATAGCGAACATCGCACAAATGACTGATGTGATCGCTCATATCGAGGAGAAGTTTGGTCAGCTCAATGGTGTAATCCATGCTGCTGGAATTGTTGGAGAAAAGTCACTTGGCTCGATTGAACAGACAAATAAAAGAGATTGTGAACAGCAGTTTCAAACTAAAATTTACGGACTTTTGATACTAGAGAAAGTTTTGCAGGGTAAAGAGTTAGATTTTTGTTTATTATCATCCTCTTTGTCATCAGTTTTGGGAGGATTGGAATATGCTGCATATGCGGCAGCTAATCTTTTTATGGATGCTTTTGCTTATCAACATAATCAGACTAAACCTATACCCTGGCTCAGTGTAAATTGGGATGTATGGCAAGTTGAGAAACAGGAGCAAAAAACTAGATTCAACTTGGCTAGTTTGGCTGAATTTGCGATTAGACCAGAAGAAGGAGTCAAAGCGTTTCAACGTATTTTATCTAGGGCTCAATTCTACAATCAGACAGTGGTCTCAACTGGAGACCTGCAATTGAAGCTTAAACAATGGATTAACCCTGAATCTACAGGGGAGAGAGCTGCTGAACAAAAATTATCACTGCACTCAAGACCAGATTTGCAGAGTGCTTATGTGGCTCCTAGAAATGAGATAGAGCAAAAAATTGTCGACATCTGGCAACAGGTGCTTGGTATAGAGCTAGTTGGCATCCACGACAACTTCTTTGAGCTAGGTGGTGATTCTCTTAACGCTATAACTTTTACCAACCAGTTCCAAAAACGACTAGGACAGATTGTTCATGTTTCGGCAGTTTTTGAGGCACCAACTATTGCCGAGCTGGCTACCTACTTTCAGAAAGAATACCCAGAAGTAGTTACGAAAATTCACGGTATTGAAGCAAACCAAACAAGAATCGCCTTAACAGAGAAAGTCAACGCTACTAGAATAGCTCAGCTACGTCAGTTGATGCCTCCTTTGCTGGAACGGCAAAAAACTGATACAACTAAGAACCAACCGGCAATTTTCATCCTTTCTCCTCCACGAACTGGCTCGACCTTGCTGCGTGTTATTCTTGGTGGTCACCCGCAGTTGTTCGCTCCACCAGAGTTGAATCTTCTGTCATTCGATACCCTCTCGGAGAGAAAAGCTGCTTTCTCAGAATCGGAAAAATTCATGCTTGAAGGTACTATTCGGGCACTTAAACAAATCAAGAATTGCAGCACTCAAGAAGCCAAACGCCTCATGCAAGAGTTTGAAGATCAACAGCTTAGTACTAAGGAATTCTACGCTCTAATGCAACAGTGTCTTGGAGACAAGATCCTGGTTGATAAGAGCCCAAGTTACACTTTTAACCTTGATGTACTGAAGCGCATCGAAGCCGAATTTGAGAACGCACTCTACATCCACATCTTGCGTCATCCCTACGGCATGATCCACTCGTTTGAAGAGGCAAAACTCGATGTGCTGATGGGATTCATAGGTGGCTCATCCTTATCTAGAAAAGAAATCGCTGAGCTGATTTGGCTCATTAGCAACCAGAACATCCTGGAGTTCTTCAAGCATGTCCCTGAGCATCGCCAGTATTGTGTCAAGTTTGAAGACCTGGTTAGCCAACCCCAGACTATTGTCAAGAGCATTTGCCAGTTTCTGGAGCTAGACTTCCACCCAGAGATGTTGCAACCATACAAAGAGAAAAATCAGCGGATGACTGATGGTCTTTATTCTGTTTCAAGAATGATTGGCGATCCCAAATTCCATCAGCACAAGGGTATTGATATAGAGGTAGCCAACCGCTGGAAGCATGATTATGCAATCGACTTTCTAGGGGATGTAACCTGGCAGGTGGCAGATTTATTTGGATACAAACAGATGATTGAGATGATGGAGGATCGCGAGGAGGGAGAACTATGAAAACGATTGATGAATTTTTATCTGACCTTCGCAGTTTAGATGTGAAGCTCTGGGTTGATAGTGAGAAGTTGCGTTACAGTGCACCCAAGGAAATTCTGAAACCAGCACTGCGTACTCAGCTGCGAGAGCGTAAAGCAGAAATCATCAAATTTCTCGATAAAACTAATCTTACCTTGTATTCCACTACTGAGCCAATTCTGACCATACCACGGGACAAAAACCTACCTCTGTCTTTTTCCCAGGAAGGATTTTGGTTCATAGATAAAATGGAAGGCACAAGTGCTACTTACAACTTATTTTTCCCTATAAAACTCATCGGTTCGCTCAATGTTGTAGCTTTAGAGCAAAGCCTCCAAGAAATTGTTCGACGCCAAGAAATCTTGCGCACTACATTTGAGGATATGAATGGGCGACCAATCCAGGTCATTTCACCAACCTTGCACTTGAAAGCACTAGTTATAGACTTGCGCATGTTGCCCCAAAATGAGCAGTCTGTTGAAGTAATGCGTCTAGCTAGTGAAGAAGCTCAGCGACCTTTTGACCTGAGCCAAGACGCTTTATTGCGAGCAACACTGTTGCAATTAAAAAATACGGAGCATATACTCTTATTGTCTATTCACCATATTGTCACAGACGCTGGGTCTTTAATAGCGCTTTTCCGTGAGTTGAAAGTACTCTACGAAGCCTTCTCCAAACAAAAGTCTTCACCCCTTCCCGAGCTCTCTATCCAATATGCAGACTTTGCTGTTTGGCAAAAGCAGTGGCTACAGGGAAAGATACTTGAGAAACAAATGCTCTACTGGAAAGAGCAACTAGACGGCGCTAGCTCCCTATTGTCGCTACCCACAGACCGACCCCGACCACCAGTCCAGACCTTCCAGGGCGAAAGACAAGAGCTAGTACTGCCCAATAACCTCCTCGAAGCACTTAAAGCTTTGAGCAAGGAGGCACAAGCCACTATGTACATGACTATGTTGGCGGCGTTCAATGTATTACTATATCGCTATACACAACAGAAAGATATCCTAGTGGGTTCTCCTTTTTTTGGTCGCAATCGAGCTGAAATTGAAGGTGTGATGGGACCTTTTCTCAACATGTTGGTGATGCGTACGGATTTGTCTGGAAATCCTAGTTTTCGGGAATTACTAGCAAGAGTAAAAAAGATCTGCTCGGAAGTTTATGCTCATTCAGATTTGCCCTTTGAAAAGCTGGTGGAAGAATTAAAGCCGACCCGAGGTTCGAGCTACTCACCTCTGTTTCAGGTAATGTTTGTTTTACAGGTGTTTCCAGAGCTTGAAAAAGAACATTTATTTGAGTGGTCGGACTTAACTTTAGACATCTTACCAATTCATAAGAAAGGGTCATTGTATGATTTGACCCTAATGATAAGAAAATTACAATACGACTATAAAGTTATTTTAGAATATAACACTGACTTGTTTGACGCTGCTACAGCAACTCGTATATTGAGGCATTTCCAAGTCTTACTCGAAGCAATCGTCACCAATCCCAATCAACACCTAAATCAATTACCCCTACTGAGAGAAGCAGAACGGCAGCAGTTATTAGTAGAGTGGAATGATACTCAGAGGGACTATCCTCAAGATAAATGCATCCATCAAATATTTGAGGAGCAGGTAGAGAAAACACCCAATGCGATAGCAGTAGTGTTT
>JBCDEP010000116.1:0-20931 GCA_039179675.1 Cyanobacteria bacterium P01_G01_bin.67 | reverse complement strand
TTTCCAACCAGGCTCAAATCGAGCGCAAAAATCATCAACAGAACAAAACAATTCTTCTAAACTAAACATAGGGCAGGTTTTCTGAATTTGTCGTTATTTTCAGCTTACTACCTGTCCCTTTTCTTATCCCGAACTCACGTTGAATTATGGGTTTTGGGTATTGCACGGTAAACCGCATAAACGATCGCCCTGCTGACATTAGGAATTTATCTAGCCAATGGTGGGGGGATAACTCAGAAAGTCTCACAGAATCTTAGTTTAAGAGATGGCATCGTCAGAGTCTATAACGAGAATGCCAGTACTAACAGAATATACGCCAATATTAAAGCCTATTGGACGAGCGATCACACTTCTGCCGACGGTAAATATTTGATTATCGGTAATTAGGTTAAAGAGTTTATTGTTACCGATGGTCAGGGTGTTTATAAGACTGGAGAGCAGATAATGACAAGTAAAGTGACTACGGTCGTAGGGGAAGCTGCCAGGACTGAGATTAAGAATCTGACTTTTAATGATTAAGATGCGATTCCCGAACTAGAACAACTACAACAGGCTTATCCAGGTGCAGACATCTACTTAAATGGAGAACTAACGGTAGATTTCCCCGAAGATGTCAAACTGCCCATCGAACGCAATCAAATGGCTACGGCTGCTTTGAGTGGGAACAGGATTAAGTTTAGTTATTTTTCTTTGGATCGGGCGATCGCGCTTTTGAAGGAACAGTATGCAGTGGGTAGCATAGAAGTGAAGCTAGTTTGGTAGTATCGGCGATCGCCAATGAAAACAGATAACAAGCGAGGAATTTGAGCAACTATTCAACTATAAGCTCAGAATTCAGCGTGATCGCATTAGCGATATTGTAGTAGTTGGGAGAAGTTTTTTTAACAAATTCGTGAATCTGCTCGAATTGTTCGGGTGTACCATCACCTTTAATATGAACGGTATAAGACATCTGATCGTAGCCAGGAATAACTTGTTGGTCGATTGCCAAGAAACCCCGTAGATCGATATCTCCTTCTGTTTTAATCTCCAGTTTTTCGAGTTTAATTCCGTTGAGCGCGCAAGCTGCTACATAACCTACCATCATACAAGCATTAAGCGCACCCATTAGGTACTCTTGAGGATTGGGGTTAGTATTTGTGCCACATAATTCAAGTGGTTCATCAACACGGAACTTAAATTCTCGTTGAACTTCTTCCCCTCCGATCACATAGGACTCAACTTTTGTTTCGCTTACAGTTTGCCCTTGCCAGGTACTCGTAACGCGAAAATTAGTCATTGCCTTAGCAGGGTCTTGTTTAATTGCTTCAACAGTTTGTCCGAGGTAGTCGAGATTGATTCCATTTAAAGTTCCAGTTGCTTTTAAGGATGCAGTAGTCATAATTTTTTCTCCGAAAGAATTATTGTTACTTTTTTACTTTATACCAACTAGTCCGTATAGTAAAACTATGAACAAAGTTTTTTTTCTCGGATTTAATGTGGCAAGAACGAACAAAAAGTCTCAAAATCAAGGGTTAAAAGAGATTGAAGCTTAAAAAATAACGCTCCAAACCATTACAAAAATTTACAGACTAGTTGGTATAATATTTGTATATGGAGTAATAGTTATGCCAACAAAAAAAAAGAAAAATACGAAAGAGCGTATTTTAGATCAAGCTGAAGTTTTAACACTAGAAAAAGGCTTTGCAGGAATGTCAATTGATGACATCCTGAAGGCAACAGAGATTACTAAAGGAGCATTCTTTTACCATTTCAAAACCAAGGCTAAGTTAGCCCGCGCTTTAGTAGAGCGGTATTGGGAGAATGACTACAAAATATTCGAGCAGTTTTCAAAACGTGCTGATGAGCTTAGCGAAGATCCGCTTCAATCAATGTTGATCTTTCTCAAGCTTTTTGAAGAGTTTATTGAGCAGTTGGAAGAACCACCAGCAGGATGTATTTTTGCTTCTTACGTTTATGAAATTTATCATTTTGATGTAGGGATTAGAGAGTTTATTGCCGATGGATTTAAGGAGTGGCAAAAACTCTATGAATATCGCATCGAGCAGATTATCAAGAAATATCCACCTAAAATTGAGATCGATGCTGGTGAGTTAGCTGAAATGATTATTTGTATTATCGAAGGGGGATTTATTTTGTCTAAATCTCTGGAAGAATCCAAGCTTATTGCCAGGTCAGTCAGGCAATTTCGTCGCTATCTACAACTAATATTTGAAGAATAAACTCTACATCTATGACATCCTTTCTCAGCCCGAGCGCACATTGTGAAATTAAAAAGCGCGCTCACCCGTCCCCCAACTCAGATTACGCTTCGCGTAGCCTTCGGATCGCACCCAAAACCAACCCAATAGACTAAGACAGTAGCAGATGACCAATTATGGCGAACTGTGATGAAGAGAACTTATAAACTATTGGGATATTTACTATTAGACATTGGTGCTTATGCTTTCCTCAATGCCAACAATACCGATTTATATGCGAAGCGGTATCCTTGTATCTTGAAATTAAGGTATCAAATCCTGATACTTTAGAAAAAGTAGTAGACCGTGGTATCCTTGGTTGCTCAAAACCGCCCTAAAGCTGGGTCGCTACAATTTCTCTCTCCTCAGATTAACTCAACAGCGGAGTGGAATAAGCTGGGGAAACCCCAGCATTTCCTCCGCTCAAACAATCGCCAGGTCATAGATAAAAACCGTATTTTTGCAAGGAAGAGTCCGATGAGCGAGAGTCACAATCATAAAAAATATCACGAAAGAGAAGAAAACTCATGAGTCCTAAAGGAGACACCTTCGGATATGAAAAACAGTGGGTAGGAATAGATGTTTGTCAAAAAAGTTTGGATGTTTATATCCGTCCATCAAAAAAGCTATTTCAAGTAACTAACAACGAAATAGGTATCAGGAAACTGGTTAAAACTTTAAAAAATATCCAACCAGAGTTAATTGTCTTAGAAGCAACGGGGGGTATGGAAATTGATGCTGCAATCCAACTGACTCAAGCAGAATTAGCTGTAGCCGTAATCAATCCCAGACAAGCAAGAGATTTTGCCAAAGCAACAGGACAATTGGCTAAAACGGATACCATTGATGCCAAAGTATTGGCACATTTTGCCGATGCGATTCGTCCCGAAGTCAGACAAATCAGTGATGAATCTTCGCGTCAACTCGAAGACCTAGTAGCTCGTCGCCGTCAAATTAGCGACATGATTACTGCCGAAAAAAATCGTCGTCGAGGTAAAACTAATTCGGTTAAAGCCAGTATTGATCAACATATTGAATGGCTAGAAGAACAACTCAAAGAGATTGAATCACAAATCAAGGAAGCAATCGCAGTTAATCCAGATTGGCAGCAGAAGATGGATCTATTGACCAGTGTGCCTGGAATTGGAGAGGTCGTAGCTGTCACATTAATTTCCTCTTTACCAGAATTAGGCACAATTTCTCACAAGTCAATCTCTTACTTGGTTGGTGTTGCACCTCTTAACAGAGATAGTGGCAAGTTTCGAGGTAAGCGAAAAATTTGGGGTGGGCGAGCTAAAATTCGTTGTGTTTTAGATATGGCGACTTTAGTTGCAGTAAGATTCAATCCTGTAATTAAAGCTTTTTATGAGCGTCTAGTAAATAAAGGCAAACTCAAAAAAATTGCGCTGACGGCTTGTATGCATATGCGAAGCGGTATCCTTTAGGACAAACTTTTGATTATTTTGAATGCCATGATGAACAACAATCAAGCTTGGCGACACGAAGTTAGTCCTTTAGGGCAACCCTAACTGAAAGTTAGCTCGCTTTGTAATTTTTAAGTTGTAAACCTTACCAGCAATTTTTGTGATGGTGACTTATCAGTTTAGCTGAATTGTTTACTTAGCGATCGCCTAAAAAAGACAAATTTAACTTGACATTCAAGACAATCGCTTTAGGACAAGCCAAAAAGCAGAGACTAGAATCATCTCTCACCCGCGCTAAATTGCCCCTCAAAGAACTAAAACCCTTCCCAGTAACCAAGTTTCAATCAGAACTGGTAACACTTAAACAGGCTCAATTTAACTTAGACAATATCTTTCAGCAGATAAATAGTTTCGATAAGAAGGTCTACCATAAAGACCCCTGGCTCGTTCGAGTATTCGAGTCTGAGAAAGTACAGCAACTAGCAGAACTCAAACGCCAGGAACTAGCAGCATCAATTAATGTGAAACGGGCGATCGCCTCACTGGATGAAGCTAAACTCAACTATCAAAAACAGCAGTACGAACACAGCCTAAAAGTATCAGACTATCAAACCCTGATGCAGAAGAAGCAGGAGCAAATTATTTCGCTACAAACGAGTCTAGATTAAGGTTTATGAGGAACTAGAGCAGTTGACCTCTGTTTACTCTCTTTATCATGGGAAGATTCGACGGGTCAAAATACTAGGGCAGAACGAGCGATCAATTACTGCTGAAGTGACTTTGGATATTAGGGATAGGAAGTAGGGCGATCACTCCTGAGCGATTGTAGATTGTAAATGGAGCAAGAGACAAATTTATTCCAGGCGGAATAAAGATGTACAATCATCTTTTATGAATAGATTTTAGGGCGTTGCTGAATCAAAGGAGGAATCGACAAAGGGCTAGCCCGCATGTAGGAATAGGCACATCTTCAAACTTCAAGTAATGAATCAGTAATCTAATTGAATGTTTCAACATATCTACGGATTTCGAGTAGCAAAGAGTTTTACGATGTAAACGAGCAAGACAAAGGCGCATAGTTCGCCGCATGTATGTCTTAATCTTGTATTTTCACCTTCGACTCTCGTCATATAAGTCTTGCAGACTATCTGGTCTCCATCGGGAATAAATCCTGGATAGACTTTTCATCCGTCCGTTACGTAAAAGTAGCATTGCCATTTTTGGACAATTTCCCAAAGTGGTGCAAATGTTTTTGAGCCGCGATTGCGCTTCGCGCACTGGCAAAGCCAATCGCCTCAATTCACGATCGCATGCCAGTTATCGTTCCTCCAGAACACTAAGGTACCTGGTTGGGAGAGTATAGCCAGAGAAAGGAGTTTGTGGCTAACCTGCCTGATGTAAGGCTCCAGCTTTATCCCGTTAGCGATATTGTTAATAGTCCCCGTAATGATCTCCCTAAGTGCGTCGTCTCCATCTCGTGATTGAGGGAATACTTAAGCCCAGCAATCGAAAAATTGCTTTAATTGACTGCAATAACTTCTTATGTCTCTTGTGAGCGGGTATTTAACCCAACTCTATTAGGCAAACCAGTAATCGTGCTGTCCAACACGGCAAAAATATTTCAAAATGTTTAAGATTACCTCTCATGTCACTTTCACCAGTTTCCCCCCATCTTGCATTGCGTAGGTATGTGACCCCAAAATCTACTTTAGATCATCGTTTTTGATAGGCTTTGGGTGTCATCCCTGTCAACTGACGGAAGACTTTTGTTAGATGAGTTTGATTTGCAAAGCCGCAATCTAGGGCAATGGCGCTAATTGCAATCGATTCCTGTTCCAGTAATTGCTTGGCTCGTTCCACACGTTGTTGCATCAAATACCGATAGGGTGGAATTCCTACTGATCGCTTGAAGGAGCGGCTAAAGTGGGATTCGCTCATGCTCGTTAGGGTCGCCAAATCCAAAATTGATAAATCTTGTGTCAAATTCGCCTTCATGTAATCAATGACTCGCTCTAACTTTGATTGGGATAAACCGTTAGCTTTGAAATCAAGCGAAGGTTTGCTAACTGCATAGTTCTGCACTAAACGAGCGGCGAGTGCTGTTCCCAATGACTCGCCATACAGCCTGCCAGACATACAACCCGTTTGAATTTCCGTCTTGAGCGCGAGGGCTAATTGCTGGATTACTGGATCGTCGATCGCAAACTGCGGAATCAGTTCTATTTTATGCTGCATCGATTCCTGAGTGATTTGATTCAGCAATGTTGGACAAATTGCAATCACCGAAAATTCGACTTCCCGATCCCAGTTGGTCCAATGATTTAGAAATGCTGGGATAACATCTACGCGTCCCTTACCGTGGTCGTAGTGTTTAAATTTGCCGTCCAAACGACGCTCCACCTGAAAGCAACTTTTGGGATCTGCGATCGCCAGTGAATGTTGTAGAAGGCAATGCTCCACCGTTTTGTGGGGAGGATGGCAGTAGTGGGTGAAGGTTAACCCTTTCCATCCCGTATGATAGCTAGCTACTAGAGGTGTTTGTGGAAGTACTCGCGCTGCTTCCTCCTGGTTTGTTAGATCGAATGTGGGGGTTGCATCATTCATAATAGGCTTTAATCCACTTAAGATTTCAAATCCCAAGCAGGATTGGGTTAATTTTAGCAGAATTGGATGAGACAGCAGGTTGAGGCTAAGACTATTGTAGGGGTGTTCGCAAAAGACGATAGTAGCGAGCATCCCAATAGAAGGGAGAAAATTCGTCCGATACAAGTTAGTTTACCTACCTCTTATGCTAGATCGACTTACACCAGAAATCGAGCTGCTACGCACAGCGTATGTGGCTTTTAATGCACGTGATATTGATTCCGCCCTAGCCCTCATGACTCCCGACGTGCATTAGCCGCGAGCGTTCAAAGGCGGTTTTGTACGTGGACCTGAAGAAGTCCGCGCTTACTGGACGGAGCAGTGGGGCGAGATCGATGGTCACGTCGAGCCGATTGCCTTTCACCTAGAGGATGATGGGCAGATCTTGGTCGAGGTGCATCAGGTCGTGCGCGACTTGGCTGGAGCCGTGCTTGCCGATGAGCATGTCGGACACCGTTTCACCATCAAGCATGGCTTGATTCAAGATATGGAAGTCTGTCAAGTATCGACAGGTTAATGAAATGAGAAAATAAAACCCTTATAAATTGCTTACACGGTATATTGTTCAGAGATTCTAGTTCTTTAAATAAATATCATAATTTTGCAGGAACTATCCAAAAGCTGCAAAAGTCAAAATTTTTAGCGATCGCCAAATATCAATTTTAAAATCCTTACAGAGTATGTGTTTCAAGCTAGATTGCCCCTGAAGAAGGCTTTGCTAGATCTTCCCCAAATTGGTTTAGAGAATTATTCCCATAGCGATCTGTTAGACAAATTTAGTTAAAGCTGCATAAAAAAATAAACTAGTCGTATCTAGAGAATGTAAGCAAAACACACTAATTTTGATTCTAACCAACGGTGAAAGATTACTCCGCCGTGAGACGACGGAGTAATCTTTCACTAGGTACAAAACCATGAAAAAATCTACTTTAGCTCTTCTAACTACTGTTATCGCTTTCACTCCTTTATTATGCGAAGCGGTATCCTTTAGGACTGCTTTCGCTCAAGGCTTACAACAGCTTGGTTCTACAAGGTCGGGTTTCCCGACCGTAGCCCAAGCTCAAACTAGCATTCAAGACAATACTAACTCTGCTGCTGCTGTCGGCACTGCTAACTACATCGACCAAGATGCTACACAGCACAGCCTACAACAACAATTAGACTTGGGTGCTTACGGTGTTCCCTCCTACCCTGACGCTCAAACTTCTGTCCAAAAGAATGCTAACGAAGCTGCTGCGGTTGGTAACTACAACTACATTGACCAAGATGCTACTCAAACTAACATTCAAGACCAAGTTGATCTAAACCAATACCTTCCCCACGGCTACGGTTACTAAACCTAACTAACATCTCACTGGCACGAAACAGGTTGGCGCCTGAGAATTCCTAAATTCGCGCCCCGTATCTTATCTTTTTCATGTGTTTTGAGGCGATTTTGAGTCCTGGTTGATTTCAGCCAGGGCTTATTCTTGTCTATGCGATCGCACCTGCGATAAAAACCCAGTCACTATTATGTATCTCATTTGATTAACAACTTATTAGCGGTGCGACCCTGCGGATTTTCAATCCGCCAAACAAAGGCGTTTAGTTCGCCGCATATAAGCGCACCAAGACATTGTTTAATTTAAACTTTCGGTATATTTTCGTTTCTTGAAACAGTTTCGCTTCGTTATTTTTATAATAATAAGCTAGTCAAAAAATAAAGAGGGTGGCTTGTATCCCATAGCTAGTATGGTCCACTGCCCGAAAAAAAATAGTGAGAAAGCCTGTAATCAATTATGTTCGGTTGATAGGTAGAAACTAACTGTAGCAACCCACATTAAGTAAAAATAGGCTGTAAGTCATGCTAGGCAATACTTTTGTCTCTTTATCAATAAGCCAAGTCTGCAATTGTCAAGAAAAAAGGAACACTCACTTGATGCACTATCCTTATTTCTTATAAAGTCTATTAATTATACTCCAATAACTATTATGGCGAGAGACAATAAATTAATTAAACTAATGATAAATGTAAGTAACAACCAAAACTTCTTCAAATTAGTTCATTTAATTGAGAATTTAGTTGCTAAGGTTTTATCTATTGTTTTATTAATTTTAATTTTAGTAGCTTTAGCCGATTTAGTTTTTGTTATTGGTAGCAGTATCTTAGCCAAACCGATTGGTTCGATCAATAAAGCTTTGATCGAACTATTTGGCTTGTTTTTAAATATTTTAATCGCTTTAGAATTGCTAGAAAATATTACTGTTTATCTCAAAAAGCATATTTTTCAAGTTGAGTTAGTTATCTCTACTGCTTTAGTTGCAGTTGCTCGTAAAATCATTATTTTCGATTTGCAAAAGTATTCAGGTAACGAGCTGATTGCTCTAGCTGTTGCAATTCTTGCTCTCTCTACTAGTTACTGGCTGATTCGACAGTTACGAGGGGGCTAAATTAAGTCTTTTGCCTTGCTATCCTGGAGATGAACAATTTCGCACATTTTAGAGTCATATCGACTTTAAATACCTCCTCAGACTGGGTTTTTTGGTTTTTTGATTGTCCCAACTGTCCTAAAGGAACATGCGGGGGTATCCCTTTGTCGCCACGCATATGATTTTATTGATGATTCAGTATAGCGATTGCGTAGCTAGTCGTCCTAAAGGATACCGCTACGCATATAGGCATCGCTTCTAGAGGTTGTCCGACGGGAGTTGAACCCGCTAATAACTTGCTTCACGAACAAGCGTCTCCACCCTAAAGAGTTCAGCAGTTGCTCATGAGGAAAACCACCAAGAACTCACTAATTCACCGCTTCGACTTCAGACACCAGGACTGATTGATACCCCTGGCTGGAATCGAACCAGCAACCGTCGGCTTCTAAGACCGCTACCGCTTCCAGTTGGGCTACAGGGGCTTATTTATCGGGTAAATATCCCGAATACTCCAGAAGCAGCGGAGCGAGAAGGCAGAGAATGGTTTACACAAAAAACCTAAATCAATAAAAAACCTTGGTACATTTACCAAGGTCTAGTAGGAGAAACCAATGTTGATGTTGTTTGTTGTTGTTGACTACAGAAAAAATACTAAGCCAGTAAACCTAACCTTTTACCATTGTCGCGAGCAGTTCTAATCATGTTTTGTCTGGTGCTTCTTTCAATGCCAAAGCGATTACAAACTGCGGTGATGGTCTTGGAATGGAGAGCGATCGCCTTACCGCGAAGTTGATTAAATTTAGCTTTACCTAGATAAGTACGAACCAAAACGACTATAGGTGCAAACATGGTATTTTCTAAAACTCGATTAAAAAAAGTGAACTAAAATTTGTTGTTTAAATTGATGCTAAGGGCTGAGCTTTCCTGACTTATCAAGAGTTAACTAACTACGAAAGAAATGAAAACTAATGCTGAAACCAAAGATGTAGCGATCACTGCTTGCTTGATGTAACGCTTTTGTTCGTAAAGACTGGGGTACTGGGCATAACTCATTTTGGGTTCAACAGCGTAATTGTTAAGAGTTCCGTTATCTAATTGAGTAGTGGTATACATAGTTGTTTTTTGTTGGTTGATTGTTGTTTACTTCTTTATGTAAATTAATGTAACAAATATTATCAAGTTTTGTAAAGTTTGTTTGACAAATACATTTTTATACTATTAATAAGAAGAGTTAATCAATACAGTAGACTGATTATTGAGAAAGAGATGATTCTTTCTTATCCGATAATGCTTCAGGATTTAAGTATCCTGCTGTTGCTGCTTTAAAAATGAGTGGCGGGAGGCAGAGAGAGCGAACTGCGAAGTGACCTTCTGAATAAATTCAAGACCAACTAAAGTCTCTTCATTATCAATAAAATAATTGTCTGTATGAGGAAGATTTTGTCATGCGTTTGATACACGATTTCAAACCGTTTGTCCCATCTAATGATTACGCTGTATCGAAATCATTCTATGAATGTATGGGTTTTACGATTAATTGGGATGATGGAGAAATTTGCGAAGTAGACACCAATTTTGGCTATCGTTTCTTGTTACTGCCACAGAACCATAACAACTATGCTCACAGCCTAATGTTACATTTTATGGTTAACTCTGCCCAGGAATGGTACGACCACTTCAATACTGTACAGTTGTCCGAGAAATTTGGAGGTACGAAAGTTGCAGCACCTAAACTAATGCCATGGGGTTTATTGATAACTTATGTTTGGGACCCTGCTGGGGTATTGTTACATTTTGCCGAGAGACCGAGCGAAACTATAGAACAAAACGTTGCCTAGAAGTATCTAACACTCAGGCACTCAGATAGAAAGATGATTTACTCGCTCTAATTTAGATGAATGTAGTAAGGCACTACATTTTCCTGTTCATTCGGATCGTTACGTGAAACAATGGCGCGAGCTGATTCAGTTTGACTCAAGTTAATCGCAGTATGAGGAACCCCAGCTGGAATAAAGAGAAAGTCTCCCGCCTGATTGATACTTGATTTTTCCAGTTGGGTGCCATATCGCGTTTCAACCTGTCCTTCGAGTACATAGATACCAGTTTCAAAGCCTTGATGAAAGTGAGGAGCAGCGATCGCACCAGGTGGAATAACTACTAAGTGCATCGATAAGCCAGTTGCCCCTGCGGTTGCACCTGAAATACCCACAAAATAAGGGAGCTTTTGGCACGTCATCACCCGACACTCGGGGCGAATTGTGATTAGGTCAGCATTGTTGTGATCTGACTGAGAGTTGGAATTGCTCATCTACCAGATAGATATTTTGGTTATGAATAATTATACAAATATCTTTTACCGCGATCTCATCACAACAAAAAACCAGTCTCAATATAAAACTAGCATTCACTGAATATGATAACGGTGGGAATTGAACCCATAACCGAGTGATTAAGAGTCACTTGCTCTGCCTAATTGAGCTACGTTCCCAGGAGGGGTAGTCTCTACAGAGCAGTGGAGGTAAGACAAAAAGGGACTTGCATCAACTGAAGTAGTAGATTGTCACTTAAAAAGCGATCGCCCTAGCAACTGGATGACAATTTCTGCTTACGATCCAAAACTAATCCATCCGCTATTTCCTCGTTTCTGCCCTTGTCGAGATTGTCCTTACTATTTAGACCTAGATAATTACATCACAAAGGATGGAACATACCCAGTCAAAAAAGATAACCTAAGACGACAGAGACTGTACTGCCATGCAGGAGATCATCGTTTTTCCGAAACTGCCTATTCCCCTTTATTTGGTCATCATGGCAGTTTTAAGGAATACGTTCAGACAGCCAAGATGTCTGCTTATGGTTTAAGTACAGAACAAATTGCCGATGTTTTGGAGCGAGACGGACGAACCATCTGGGAATGGCAAAAAACTTTGGCTCAAAAGTGTGAAAGCTTTCATCTGGCTTTGTGTTCCTTGATTGGATTAACTTTGATGTCCATCCAAATGGATGAAATCTGGTCTTACTTGCGAAAAAAGAAACGCCAATTATGGTTATTCATTACCTTGGAAGCTCAAACCAAGTTTTGGATCAATTTTGAGCTAGGCTCTCGCACTTCCCACACCGCTCATCGTCTCCTCGGAAACCTAGTTTTCCTTATGCCTTGGGGATTTAAACATTTTCTTTTGGTGACGACGGATAAACTAGCAGCTTATGAGAAAGCGATCGCCAATTGCTTTGAAAAAGTTTGTTATGCCTATCTTCAAATCGTGAAGCAACGCCGAAAAAGGAGACTTTTAATGGTCAAAAAAAGAATAGTCAAAGGTAAAGAGACTGATTTCGGTAACAAAACCCAGAATACTTCCTATATCGAAAGATTCAACCTAACTTTGAGACAAAAAGTTTCTGATCTACAGCGTAAAACTTTGGGCTATTGTAAGAACCAGAAAAACTTTGAATCGGTATTGCGGATTAACTTATTCGACTATAATTATTGCACCTTCCACAAAAGTCTCCGTCAAGATTTGACTAGTGAGTCTCAGAAATTTAAACTTCGCTATCAACATTTGACCCCAGCTATGAAGGTGGGTCTCACTTCAACTAAGTTGGAATGGCGAGATTTGATTGTTGCTCCGATCGCTGAAAACGCCCATGAATTGTCCACCTCCACTGTTCTGTAGGGACTACCCGAAAAACCCGCAAGCGGTCAGACCCCGCGCCGTCTGAAAGACGCAAACAAAGGCGCATAGTTGAGGTCACGTCTTTTGAGGTTTCCTCAAAAGCGTGTGATGACCATCGCCGCATGTAAGGCTGACCAAGACGGGAAAGAAACAGAAACCAAAGTCGTGAGTCTTTGGAATCCCCCGCTATAATCTTTTGATTTAGCGGTGGGAGGATGTCAATTAACTAATAAGCATTCATACAGTAGACAAGTAGACAGTTAAAATCTTGATGCAGTTGGTGATCGCTCCTAAGTGAGTAATTTCGTAACCGTGGGTATTTTGGGTGGGAAAACTCAAACATGCACCACGGGAGACATGACCAAACTTCATAGCGATAGAGGCATCACTGCCAAAACCATCAATCACAGCCAGTTGGAGGGGTACTTCTGCTGTAGCAGCGGCGGCGCGAATTTCGGTGTTGAGTAGCTCGTCATAAATACCGTAGTTATCTTGTGATAGCAATACGGGGGCAATCCCAGATTCAATCGGATATTCCTCGGCTAAAGGACAAATCTCTAGGGCAATTAAGGCGTCTAAAGCCTGGTTTTGGGTAAAATACAATGCCCCAATTGCTCCTACTTCTTCTTTAGCAGATGCCACCAGATAAATATCTCTGGGAGGAGTAACAATCTGCGCCGCTAGAGCTAAGAGAATTGCCACTGAAGCTTTGTTATCAAGGGTATAGCTTGCAATATAGTCTTTAAGACGAAAGGGCTGTTTGCGATGTTTCCCCACCACTAACCGAGTGCCAGGTCGTACTCCAGCCTCCGACAATTCCTCTTTGCTACATTTTGTTTCTACCCAAGCATCCTCCCATCTCAAGGGGGTATCTAGTTGTTGGGCTTTCTGGGGTGATTCATGGGATACATGGCGAGAACCAAAAGAGAGAATTCCGCTGATAACTTGGCGATCGCCTATGATATCGACTACTCCTTCACCATACACCCAGGGAAATGATCCTCCTAAACGACGTACCTGAAGACAGCCATCGGATTCAATCTCTTTAACAATCATGCCAATCTCATCTTTATGAGCAGTAATGGCAATCGCTCCCTCAGAATTTTGGCTCGGAATTTTGGCAATGATATTTCCTGCGCGATCTTGCCAGCTATTAAGGTTCAAAGCCTTAAACTGCTCCATTATTAGGCGATCTACTTCCGTTTCCAATCCACTAGGAGAGTGACATAACACTAACTCTTGGATTTGCTTAAATAGGTGATCATAATCTCTAGCAGTTGGAATCCCTTCAGTTGGCATATATCGACCTAGCAATTTCGCGTTCTGGAACAAACCATATCATCATCAAAACAAGTTCATGAGATATTACACAAACAATTTTAAATTCTTTAATTAAAAAATAATCTAACCCAAAAGAAACTAAGCAGGCAGTGTTAGGTCATGAGTCAGATGAATTTGCTTTCTTTAACCTTCCAAATCGGCAAAATTATGCTTTTTAATATTATTTAACGTCAGTTTGGATTAGTACTATTACTCGGCTAGGATAGCTCTAAGCTAAAAGTCCTTAGCTCTAGGATTCTTAGCTATTTGTGTTCATTAAAAGATAAAGTAAAATTTTTACTTAAATAGATATTTTACAAGCATCTCATAGCATGGGTTTCAGCTTATCTCGAATTTAGGTTATTTAAGTATATTTTGGACAATCGCTAAATTTAAGGCTCATGACAATATTCAACAACCGACAATATCAAGCTTTCAATTCCAACTTAGATCCATCAATAGTTAATTATTTAGAGCGTAAATTCCGTAGAACTAGTGTCCATCTTCCAGAAGTACCCAGCTATTTTTATTTAGGTAACAAGTCAAAACTGGAGGTAACTATACATTCCAATCCTCAAATTGCCAAAATAGATGTCAGAATAATTGGCTTGAAAAATTATGATCGCGAGCCTGCTTTTGAATGTAGTTATGATCTAGCTGGGCTATCGGCAAGTAGGTTTCAAAGAGAGATCGACGATTTAATCTCTAGAATGGACTAACAGGAGAAGTTAAATAGAGCTTCTACAAATAAATATAAATAGAGTTTCTACAATAGCGATCGCAGTAACTTTTCTTAATATTTTCCCGTGACAGCAAAAGCGATCGCTCTTCATGGGATCTGATGTCAGTTAAAAATTCTATTTCCTTCTATAAGTCCAAAGTAATATTCGGTAATCCACCAGCACCTTAAGACTCCCAGTTGGATTAAGATCAAAACAAAATAAGCAAGTTTAAACTATAAACATCGATTTCAATCAGAATTATGAGTAACACTAGTAACTTTAGAAAAGCAATGCAGGAGGTTCAAGGACAGTCAATCCTAGGACCAAATGTCATTGGCAATGCCCTGCCTTATTTGGGTGGTGGCTTAGTCTTAACCGCTTTGGGAACTTATGGCGGTTTGGGGGTAATTGCTTCTCGCCCCGATCTCTTTATGCCCACATTTATTGGGGCAATGATTGCTGAATTGGTGCTCTTTTTTGTTGCTCGTGGAGTAGCACAACAAGGAAATAACAGCACAGCCCTACCGCTACTAGCTCTCTACAGTCTGTTATCAGGTTATACCCTAAGCGGTATTGTTTTTCTCGCTCTAAGTAATTCTGGAGTTGGTATTCAAGGAGTAGGAATAGCTGCGCTAGGTTGTGGGGCAACATTTATCGTGGGGCGGAAAATTGGCTCTAACCTTTCAGATGAAGATGGTTTGGCACTGGCACAAACAGTACGCCTGGGAGTAACTGCCTTATTAGTTGTTTTAGTAGGACAACTATTATTTTCTGTTTTTGGTGTTTATACCCCTAGCTGGTTAGAAGTGGCAATCTCTGGTATTGGAGTAGCTCTATTTGCAGGAGTAGCTGTAGTTGACTTCTACGTTTTACCTCGTACTTATGAAGATGAGCAATATTTGCCTGCCGCTCTTTCCATGTATCTAACCTATATCAACCTCTTTGTATTTATCTTACGGTTGCTGATTGCAATGAATAGCCGTGATTAAGGGGTTTGATACTACCAAGTAATTACTGAATAACAATTGTATTACCGCTTCTGATTAATTATTAGAGGCGGTTTTATCTTAGGGGAGAACTCTTAATCTAAGTGTTTTAAGGTTTGATAGTTTAGTGAGATTACGGAAGTGACTGATAATAAAGACAATTAAACTGACATATAAATTGACTCAGGCTTAGTTAATAACTCTAATATTTCTGATTAATTTTACAAAACTAGAAATGATTAGCAATTTAATTAATCACCTGAAGTTAATTAATTTTAAAAAATTTGGTTTGAAATTGGTTTATTGACGATGCGTTGGAAGTTATTTGTCGAATTTTGTCTTACGATTGCGCTTATCTACATCATGGGAGGAGATTTATATTTACCTCAACCTTATCGCAGTAATAGTCAACAAATTAAAATTAACCTCAATCGTTTTTTTACTAACTTAATAGCTCGAAAAACAATTATCAACCCTAAAACAAAAATTAACTCTAATAGTTAAAGGATAAGAATGTCAGATCTAACACCAGGCTAAGCTGCGATAAATCTGATTAATCTTGGCTGTTATTTAGAACTCGATTTTTAATGGTTGAGATTTTCCTCATCTCATTATCTGGCAAGCTTAGCTACAAAATGTTTGTTTATATGAAATCAATTTACAAAACGCGTCAATTTTGCGATCGCTATTTATCCAAAGTTTAGACAACTTCTTAGCCATTGCTGATAGTCCTGATGATGGCACTGGGATTGCGATCGCCGATAATGAAGTAATTCTCTATATCTAGTAAGTTGTTAATGATGAGCTAGAGTTAACCTTATTGGGTCACACTGATTGAGTTGGGGCTATTGCCTGGAATCCCGAAAGTTTGATCGTTTTTTGTTGCTTCGTTGTGTTGAATACCTTGCTCTACATATTTAATAACTGGATATCGCTGGTGTGATTTGCCACAAGGGCAGATTTCGGTATCGAAAAGTGCTAAAAGTCGTTGCGTAGGCAACCCTCGTTGTTGATTTCTTTCTTTAGATGGAGTTAATTATTCTGAAAGATTGTCTTAATAAAAATGTAAAGATAAATTAACAAAAACTTTTTATGTCCGAACAACAACTACCCGAACAACAAGCTGAAGCGCAAGTAATTTCCGAAGTAAAAGAAAAAGCAGAGGAAGTGATTCCTGATGCGATTCCCACTCCTCCTGAACCTACTCCCAAAGCTAGTGCACAATCTCTTAAGGAACGACTACAGTGGGGAGAACCAAGTTTAACTATTATTGATGCACGCGATCGCGATTCTTTCTTGGCGGAGAGAATTACAGGTGCCATGTTAATCGATAATGTTGATGGTTTGTCAGAAGAACGCGAGATCTATGTCTATGCTAATAACGATCAGAAAACCGCAGAAGTAGCATCTCAGTTACGCCAAGATGGGTTTGTCAGCGTATCTCAACTCCAAGGTGGCTTGGCTGGTTGGAAGGCTATTCAAGGTGCAACTGAGGGGAGAGAGGCTTCCGCTTTTTAATTTAGATTTTTAAGTCTAAGTCAATATCGTTGTCTCAAATAAATTAAAACTATGAACACTGGTGAAGAAAAGTTTGCCCAAACTCAACCCCTTGCCGAAATAAACGATGCAGAGCAGCTTAATAGAGAAACTGGCTTATCAATGAATGATGTAGATCAGCTGGGGAAAGAAGCAGGTTTATCGATGGGCGATCGCGAAGAATTAGGACTCAAGGCTAAACTTGAAGAACGAGATGATAACCGCTTGGATTTAGCTTAGTTAAATTGTAGGTGCTACCCTGCCTGTTATTTGAATTTTGGTAATAGCAGCAGGTACAAAGTAATTCTGCTTTGGCATCACATAATGACGCCCAGTAAATTTTAAATAGCTAAATCTCATGACATCAGTATTGTACTGATGTCTTTTTTTAAACGAGGATACTTGCTGGTCAAACCTACTATGCAACACCCGAATATCTTGAAGTTTTTCTGGTGGAGACTGTGCTTTAAACAATGAACCAGACTTGCCTCAAACTGCCCAAGTAGCCTATCAAGAAGGAAAAGCGATCAGATTATCGGCGATCGCTTTAGACAAAGGCAAAGAATTATCTGCGGCTGAGGTTAGTCTACGGGGAACATTGCTCAAACTCGGTTTGGGGGAAAGCGTAGCCAATCTGTTTGATCGCTATCAAATTAAAGGTAGGCTGGGTCATACGATTCGTGAGACTACATACCTTACTTTGTTACCGACTCCCGTACACAACTTTAAAGCTACTACAAGCTGGTTGATTGATGAAATTTTCGAGCAAAATAACACTGCCTCTTAATTTTAATATCACTGATCATTCTTTAAGTAGGTAATCGCAGTAGGCAGTAGTGAGATATACCTCATGGAACAACTTACAAAATTTCCACTTCAAACACACAAGAGGATTGTTCGGAACACATACAGCTAGTTTCTTCTGAGACATAAGTACCAATTCTTTCTTCAACCGTTCCTTCGCCGTGCATTAATTCCATAATTCCCGTAGAGACACCAGTTAACATTAAACACTGTGCTGTATCCGATCTGCCTCGATATTCTAAATAGCCGCAAGCCTCGTAACCATTATGAGCCTCTAGGATCAAAGATTCTGCTGGTTCATATTCTAATATATGCCAATTGCCCCAGCCTAAAGCATTCGTAACGGCAATTAAACCATAGAGACAATCTGCTTCTTCCTGTACCATCGGCGCAATTAATTCAAACCATTCAGGTGAAATCAGGATACCTCTGAGAGTATTGAGGGCGCATACTTCCCCTGCAAATAGCAATAATTCCTTAGCTGTACTGTATAAGTCTGCCTGATCCATAGCTTCCAGGAAGCGAATACAAATTAGGTTGTAGAAATCTGCGGGAGTATTAGCTAAATAGACGTTGAAGGCAGGAATCAGTCCGTCTTGATTACCGATAAAAGGCATTTCTACTAGGGTATCAATTATTTTCTGTTCATTGATATTAGAGTTACTTTGATAATCTACTGTTTTTGATGAATTAATTTCTAGAGGTTTTTTCGCTGAGAAATTAATTGGGGTAGTACGATTGCGATTAATCTCAAATTGGCAACAGTCATCCCCAGCATTAGTACAAGATATCTCAGTAACGAATACTGCTTCACCAGTGATGCCATAAATTATTCCCTGTAAATAGCCCTCGGTAAAAGTACAGATAGGGCGAGCGGCATTTTGGAATCCTGTTTTCCAGCCTTCAACATAGTGAGAACTATGAGCTGTCACTAAATTATTTTCAATCCGCGAAAAATCTAATGATCCATAGCCTAGATGAGCATATAGCTGAGCTGCCACTTGCCACTTGGTTACGATATTATCTGCTGCGGTGATGAAATCCTGGATATAGTCGGCAAAAACTTCTTCGGCAGCATTAAGTATGATCGCTTTTCCCTCGATTTGAGGGGTTCCCTCAATAATGTTTTGTAGTCGAGCATTGTAATGATGACAATGAATTACTACTTCTTTGGTACCAATAAGACGACGATGGCTGGCTGATTGATAATTCAGGTTAAAGCGCTGTTGTAAGTTCTGGGGATCGACTATTGAACCAACCATGATATTTCTCTCTAAAGATTTATGAGCGCAGCCCATGCCGCTAGACCGAGCGCTCTTTTTCGATCATTCTATCGATAGTTAGTTGATTTAATTTTGAGGAGATTAATAAATTTTATTGATTTTGGATGGTGGGGTATAGATGTTCTCAGTAACGCTAAGTTCAACACGGATTTTCTTATGAACCTTTGACTTTACAGGCAACTTGTAATTCATATCGCTATACTTTTCGATGTATAACCAACTGTCAACTATCCTAAAACATAGAACGTAACCCCATTATCTCCTTCGGGTTGAAATTGAGGTAACGTAGCATTGATTGTATCGAATTCATCACGATCCCTAGTAAATAAATGAGAGCCTGTCTGGGTATCCAGCATTCTGTAAAGAGGTACTGTAGCGATCGCTTCTGGTTCAGTAGCAAAAGCATAGTAGGCTTCTCCCTCAAAGTTATAGTTATTCAGATTGGCGCTGATAAAATCTCTTTCATTCTGATCCATAGTATAAAGGTGCGCTCCTGTATCAGTATTAAAGAAGCGAAATACGGGTAATGCACCATCAATCTTGGCACCTGTGAGACTATCGCGATCTTGAGCAAGGACATTATAAGCTATGTTTTCGTATTGATATTGCAATTCTCCGTTGTTGCTAAGCTCAACAATATTTTCTAGCTCATCATCGTTGGTAGTGTAGAAATGGAATCCTCTCTCGAATTGAAAAAGACGATAAACAGGGGTCACATCAGCCAAAATTTCGTAACCAATATCAGCTAAGACCGCTAAATCTAAATCTGTGGGAAGATTGCGCTCACCAGTACTAAACAGCTGATCTAACAAAGCATCAGATTCAGGATCGAGAGTAAAGCCTTCTGCCACATGACCAGCCTCTTCATCTAGAGGAATCGGATTACCCTGATTCAATTGGACACTTAGCTCTCCAGTGAACTGTCCATTGTCCACTTGGTCAGAAAATGCTCCAGATGTGCCAATTCCCAGAACATGTCCAATTTCGTGAAGAGCTAAGCTTAAAAAATCTTGCTGATTAACGGGGATATCATTACTCGTTTCAGGCGTAGGGTCAAAAAATAGCTTGTCTCCTGCTGCCTGATTAAACTCAATTTTACCCAACCAGGGTTCAAAATCAGAGCCTTGAATTCGTTCCTGGCGATCGCTACCAACAATAAAATTAGCGGCAAATGAGCCTTGCGCCAAAAAATTTTCATTGGGACTCAAATCGCTATAGGTAACGAAAATCAGCAGATCGTCTAAGGGTTCTTCCAGGATAATTTCTTGCTGAGCATTATTGATATTCAGTGGTAAAGTTTCCCCTGAGTTGATCGGGGAAAAGTCGTCTTGGATATAAGAACTCCAAATATCTCCTGCTTGTTCTAAAATAGCTCTTCTTTCAGGAGTAAAAAAATTAGCTTCGTCAAACCTATAATCAAACTCGATTTCAAAACTCATAATTGCGATAACTATTTAAATTAAATTCAGTGCATATTTATATCTAATACTAATTAGAAAAAAGAATACAGCAGATAACTTGTAGGGTGGGCGATGCACTAAAGCATATGTGAAGCGTTATCCTTTAGGACTTGCTTCGCATTACCCACCTTACTTTAAATTATTTATTGTGTCGCAAACATTTATTGATTTGGTATAAGAATGGTCGAGAGTCTGATTTACATACAATTCCTTTTACTCTAAATAAATGGCTAACCATTTTGAAGCAAGTCAAATTTTTATTAACTATTATGGATTGCTTTTATTGTCAAAAGTTTTATTCTAGCTAATTTATATTATTAATACTATATCCCCTATGTAACATGTTAATATTCTATTCTAGATTACGTCTTAAAAGATAGCTATGGCTTTTATTATGTCAACTATCTTAGAAGCGATCGTAACATTGTAT
>JBCDEP010000239.1:0-6259 GCA_039179675.1 Cyanobacteria bacterium P01_G01_bin.67 | reverse complement strand
CTCACACCTGGGCTAATAACTTTGATAACAGCTTTTTAAACAACTTGAGAACTTTATGATCTTTCAAATTTCATTTATATTTATCTGGTTTTACCTGCACTTATGTAATTTAAATTACGAACTTTTTGGGTTTTATTACCTCACTAAGAAAAATTTAAATGCCAATTAAGTTAATAAAATTTTTGCAGTCAAATCTTATTGTGTTTAGTAACTATAGGCGATCGCCTTTGACCAAAAATTCTGTTTACTAAATCATGAAGCAAAATATAAAGACAAGGAATAATAAATAAAGTTAACAAGGTTGCTAAAGCTAATCCTGAGAAGACTACAATCCCCAATGGTTGCAGAAATTCTCCCCCCTGTCCTAATCCCAATGCTAAAGGAAACATTCCCAGTACGGTAGTAATAGTGGTCATCAGAATGGGTCGTAATCTTTGGGGTGCTGCTAGTAAGATGGCTGTGGTGCGGTCTACCTGTTTCTTGAGACGAATTTGATTCGCCAACTCTACCAAAATAATCGCGTTGTTAACCACAATCCCTACTAGTAAAACTGCGCCGACAATCACAGTAATACCGATGGCTGTGTGCGTAAGATATAAGCCCCAAATTCCACCTGCTAATGCCAGAGGAAGGGTGAACATAATTACTAGAGGATCGACCAGAGAATTGTACTGTACTGCCATGACCACAAACACTAAAAATGCCGCCAGCCCACCTAAAATAGAGAACGAAGACTGAATGGATTGATTACTTTGAGCCGCTGCACTAGGAAGGCGACTAACACCCTGAGGAAGATTGATCCCTTGGAAAATTTGTTCTAACTCTGCGAGAGCATCCCCCAAATTGGCATTTTCATTGAGGCTACCTGAGATGAGAAATACCTGCCGTTGATTAATCCGCTGAATTTCCCCTGGGGCTGTTCCTAGTTCAATCTTGGCAATATCTCCTAAACGGATCAGGCGTTGTGAATTTATATCCCTAGACATATCGCTTTGGTTATTGATCTGACTATTAAATAAAGGAATCTGCTTAAGTTGCTCTTGCTGATTAATGGCAGCTTCTGCCAGTTCCACTCTGACATCTACCAGTCGCTCTCCCCGCTGGAGTTGGGTGGCTACCGAACCAGCGATCGCCGTTTCCAGAGTACTACCCACGTCTTGAATATTAAGGTTAAGTTCAGCCGCACGCTCACGGTCAAGTCTAATTTGAATTTCGGCTTGCCTGGGATCGGCATCGGGACGAAAGCGAGACAAGGTTGCTTGTTGTTGTAGGGTATTTAATACTTGTTGTCCTGCTTGTTCTAATACTTGAGCATCTTCTCCTTGAAGTACCAGATCAACATCGGCACCGCCAACGGGAGAGTTATTGAGAATTAAGCCGCGTACTTGACCAGGACTTATACGGAGGCGAATATCAACTAAATTAAGCTGATCAAATTCCGCTGATACTCGTGATACGAAGGCTTCTACGTCAGTATCTGGTTTTAGGGTGATGGTGCTGGAACCTCGAAGGAGATTTTCACTAGTATTACCCCCAAATAAAAACCCTCCAGCTGTGGTAAAGACATATTCTGTTTCTGGCTGTGCTAACAAAATCTGGTCTACTTTCTGCATTACGCGACGATTAGTACTTAAAGTCGTTCCTGGGGGAAATTGGGCAAATAATCTCGCTTGTCCTGTATTGATGCGGGGAAGAATCTCTTGGGGAACTTGACCAAAAATTAGGATACTACTGCCACCCAACAGTAAAAAGGTTAATCCCAGGATAATTAATCGCCGATGCACCACCCTTTTGAGGAGAGTGCCATAGCCGTTAGTTACTGCGGCAAATTGACGATTAAATGTCTGCAACAGTCCCCAGCGCCCAATGCGACTAGATTTACCAATAGTCAGGAGGCGAGAAGCCAGCATAGGAACCACCGTTAAAGCGATCAATACTGAAGCGGCGATCGCAAAGCTAACGGTTAGCACTAATTCATTAAACAGCAGGGAGATAAAACCCCCAATCAGTAAAAAAGGCAACACCGAAACCAAATTGGTGCTGGTGGATGCCACTAACGCCGATTCTACCTCTTGACTGCTAGAGATCGTACTCTCGATTAACTGTCGGTCAGTAAATCTGGTCTTAGCATCTTTTCCTGGGGTCATTCCTGCATTTTCAGCAATATTTTCCAGCATCACAATGGAATTATCCACCACAATTCCCACTCCTACCGCTAATCCCCCCAGACTAAAGACATTGAGAGATAAACCAAACAACTTCATCAAAATAATCGCCGTCAAAGCTGCCAAAGGAATTGCTAGTACTACGATCGCAGTTTGACGCAGGGAACCGAGAAATAATAACACGGCGATCGCTGCCAGAAAAGCCCCGATCAAACCTGCATTGGTTACATTACTAATAGCATTGTGGATTAAAATTGACTCGTCGAGAGTGGCAACTAACTCTAAGTCATCAGGAATCACCCCTGTGCTGCGTAACTGTTGGAGACGCTGCTTGATGCTATTAATGACCTCAATCGTATTCGCTTCTGGCTGTTTTTGAATGCTGATTTTAACCGCAGGCTGTTGATTGAGATTGACAAAAATCCGCTGGTTAGCTTGACCATCAATAACTTGGGCAAAATCCCGTAAATAAACTCGACGGGGTGAAGTTCCTGAACTATTAACGCCAAAGGAAAGATTGAGAATCTCCGCCGCATCCTGAAAACGACCTTTGATGCGGGTTAAAGGTTCTCCAAACTCCCCTAGAATTCGTCCGCCAGAAATATCTTGATTGGTTTCTGCCAATTCCGTCAGCACATCATTTAACCCTAGCCCCAGAGCTTGCAGCCGACTGAGATCGATTACTACTCGAACTTCTGACTCTACGCCTCCAGAAACATCTGCTATTGCTACCCCTTCAATAACCCCTAATTCTCTTGCTAGTTCTTCATCAGCAAAAACCCGAAGCTGCTGAGGGGACAAAGATGGTGATGTTAGTGCTAGTTCATATATAGGTAATTGAGAGGGATCGAATTTAAACAGCCTGGGGGATTCAATGGTATCGGGTAAATTAGCCCGCGCCCGATTAAATGCCGCAGTAGCATCGTTCAGGGCACGATCTATATTTCCTCCTGGCTGAAAGTAGAGATCGACACTAACTCGTCCTTCGCGAGTTTGGGAAAAAACCTGTACCACTCCTTCTGTGGCAGCCAATCCTTCTTCTAGAGGTCTAGTTACTTCCTCCACTGCGACTTCGGGAGAAATACCAGGAACATCGGCTCGTAAGCCAATCCGCGGATAGGTAATTGAGGGTAATAAGTCTACCTGAATATTAAACAGAAAAAATATGCCGATCACGATGACTGCCAGAGTTAGCATCAGAGTGCCAATATGCCGCCGAACCGCAACAGCACTGATACTCAAAGAAGTGGGTGCAGTTTTCATAGGTGAAGTTTAGCTCTTCAAAGTAAGAATTTAGTTTCCAGAATCGGATAATTCTGAGATAAAGCTCAGGCGAACCAGATCACCATCCTTGAGATTGCCACTACTCCGCACGACAAATTCCTCTCCTGCTTCAAGTCCAGAAATAACTTCAACTTGAGAATTAGCCCGCTTGCCCAACTGTACCTGACGAGCTGAGACTGTTGCTTGTTCTCCTGTTCGTTGCAGTACAAAGATAGTTCCCTCTATAGCTTGGCTGGATTTATTATCCTGATTTTTGCCATTATTGCTAGCCACTTGAACTGCTGTTTCAGGAACAATTACACTTTGAGTCCCCTGGCTCGTAAAATTAACCCGCGCCAGTAATCCCTGAGCAATACGGCGTTCGCGATTCGGAATAGTTACCTCGACAGGAATCAAGCGAGCCATTGCATCAGCAGCAGGGGAAATTCGAGTCACTTCTCCCGTAAAAGTTTGGTCGGGAAAAGCATCTAACCTAACCTGTGCTGGTTGTCCTACTTGAATTTTTGCCAGTTCTCGCTCCGAAATCTCGACTTTTACCTGAATTTGACTAAAATCTCCCAGACGCAAGATCTCGCTGCCTAGTTGAGCAAGATCTCCTGGTTCTAAAATTCTCTCTACTATGGCACCCGTGACGGGAGATGTTAAAACGGCAAACGACTGTCTCCGTTCTTCTTGCGCCACTAATGCCTCCTGTGCCGCCACGCGACGTTCTGCTGCCACTACCGCTGCCAAACGATTTTCCACCTGCTGCTCCATTGAGCGCAATGCTTGCTCTGCTTTGCCTACTTCCGTTCTCGCTATTTCCGCATCTTGCTTGGCGATCGCTCCCCGTTGAACCAGTCCCTCACTCCTGACGGCGTTAGACCGCGTCTGTTGTAATTCTAACTGTGCCTGTTGAACCTGAGCGCGGACATCATTGACACTTGCCTTCAGGCTAGCTACCTCAGATTCCAAGGCTGCTAACTCGGCTTTAGCTTCTACCACCACTGACTCGCTAATCGAATTGTCAATTCGAGCTATTGCTTGTCCTTGCTCAACGCGATCGCCCATATCTGCCGCTATATCAAGTATTTGTCCTTCAATACGCGATCGTAATGCAACTTCTCGTATGGGAAAAGTCGTGCCAATATACTCAACCTCATTTTCTAAGGAGGCTAAACTAGTTACCTTCACATCGACAGCTACAGGTTTAGCTGGCTGTTGCAGATTAGATTCAGCCTGGGCATCTCCAGGGGGCAATAGATTACACCCCGAAGCGAATAACATTAATCCAGGTATCAAGAATGAGCAATATTTAAACATAGCAGTGCTAATCAAGCTTAGAGATATGTTGAGTAAGAATAAGAGAATTGAGATTTCATAATGATTGCGAAACTGAAGAAAACAGCGGCGAGTCAATTTCGCGATCATCAAATTAAATTATATCAATTTACTATTAAGAATTGTGTAGCCAGCGAGTAAACTTTGGTAGAGAGGATCGTAAATTAGGGCGATCGGCATCATACTAAATTTTGTTTACCTACAATACTTAAAAGTTGTGTGAAGGCAGAGGGGTTTAACCTGGTTTTGGACTTCCAGTGTAAAAATGAAGATAACAGACCAATAGAATTATCGGCAGCACAAGCCCAAGTCCTCGAAAAATGAATTTCGGAGAATTAAACTAAAAGAAATTAGTCAAACGTGAATCTTTAAAGTAGGCTGCACTTGATAGCATGAATCCTATATCACCGTGAAATAGGTAGATCGATTTATCATCAAATTAAAGACATGAAGGCTGCTGAGATTTCAAATGGCAACAGAATTAATATTACAGCGATATATAGCAGGGGAAAGAAACTTTTCTCAGATAAATTTACGAGAAGCAGAATTGATTAAAGTCAATCTCAGCAATGTCGATCTGACCGCAGCAGATTTGCGAGAAGCTAGGCTTGGTAGGACTAATTTGAGTTTTGCTTGTTTACATCAAGCAGATTTAAGCGAATCTATACTTTGGGGAATCGACTTAACTCAGGCTAATTTAGCACAAGCCAGTTTAAGAGAAGCAGATCTTAGTGGCGCAATCTTAACCCAAGCTAATTTAGAACGAGCGAATCTAATTAAAGCCATTCTTGAGGGGGTAAATTTCAGTGGTGCCAAGCTGTGCCATGCCCTAATGATTGAGGTAGACTTACGTCCCGCATCTGACTATCGCACCAATCTCAGTCATGCCGATTTAAGTCATGCCGATCTGAGCTACGCTAACTTAAGTATGGCTATTTTATACCAAGCTAAATTAGATAATGCCAGGCTGTGTCGCGCTAATTTGAGTGTTGGTAGGGGAGAAAATACTTTAGCTACAGATTTAACAGAGGTTAGCTTAAAAGGTGCAGATTTGAGTTACGCTAATTTGACTGGTGCGATCTTACACAACGCAGATTTAACTGGTGCAGATTTAACAGGAACAATATTAAAGGATGCGGAGTTTAAAGAGACAATTATGCCTGATGGTAGTGTTTATCATTCGTGATGGTGAAGGAAGAAAGCGATCGCATTTTATTTTATTTATAGTTGCTTGCTAGTCTTCAAATTAATCGCTAAAAATTTTATGGTTGACCTAAAAAAATACTAGATAAAGAAGAAGATGAAAGTCTGGATTTTAAGTAACAGTTTTATGAAAATAATCTCAAACTATTACATGATATTATCTGTTTGGCAAATGCTTATATAGAATGAAGATAGATATTTGGTTTTTGGAATTACAGATAACAAAAATATTATTAATTTCAATCTGACTTTAATTATAATACAAGTACTAATATTTAAGACCTTAT
>JBCDEP010000078.1:0-26817 GCA_039179675.1 Cyanobacteria bacterium P01_G01_bin.67 | reverse complement strand
TTGAGCAATAAAATATACTTATTAGTCCAAGGATAATAATCGAGATTATATTTTAAGATTGTCTGACAAAGCCAACGATAATGGGCTGAATCTTTATCTATATTTTTGAGTTTATCCAGCTGCTTTGACCAACGATAATCATAAAATAGACCAAAATAATGAATTGATACTATTTTGTCAAAACTATCTAATTTGAAATCTTTTGACAAACGATTATGTAGTGGCAATGGATAACTATAAGTAGGAGAAAAAGTGAAGACTGGTTCATCCATAGCGCAGACAGTAACCGATAGCACTGACTGCTCAATCATATAGTTTCCTTGCTTGGGAGTAATTTGCAGCTCCATTGCTTGTTCAAAGTTGATTTTCCAATTGCTAAAAATACCAGCACTTCTTCTAACTGCTACCATACCAGAATTCCAGTATGCTCTAATTCTTTTATTACCAATAGGAGTCACGACAAATCTTTCACTTTTGACGCCTAAAGTTTGGTAGAGTTGCTGCCAATATTCTTCTTGGACATCATTTGCTCCTGTTGAGCCAATACCTCTGCCATACTCTACTCGGAGACCAATATTATATTCATCTGGCAACAAGAATTCTTGCGGTTCAGCAAAGAAACATTTATCGCTATCCAAAAAAACTAAAATTTCTGCATCTATATTTTCTTCTGCATAGGCACAGACCAAGGGTTTATTGGCTAGATAATAGTCATGGTATTTGATGTTTAAAGGAATTTGTTGATGTTTTACTCGGAGTGATTCAAACTGCTTAATCGTTTCCTCCTTAACTGGCGCACCTGTTCGAGGATGAAAACTATAAATCGGAGTGTCTTTAAATTTTCCTCCAAATTCTCGAATGCTTTCTGCTAGAATTTGAGACTGTTTTTCTAAACGCCCAGGCTCAGTGCAAATTATGAAAGCTATTGGTATTGACATCTAGTTTCTCCTATAAATTTTTTCAATTAATATTAATCAATCTTAGTTTTGTGATTAAGCTGTTGTTTTTAAATACAGAAAAGCAATATTTACTTTTTTCAGGGTTTAGTAAGGAGCTGCTTTTTCTGTAACCGTTGATACTCTAGAGAAATTGACATACATGCAGCTATTGAAAGAACCCCATAAGCATTTGTCGCACTAACACCTAGTCCAACATCAGCTAAACTTGCCAAAGTAATAAATAGTAAAAATTGAAACATCCAGAACAATTCTACTGTCTTGGCTGAGAGCAACAAGATAATAGATTTAAAATAAACGTTGATAAAAACAATTCCATAAAGAATTACGCCTAACATGCCCAAATTGGCAAATATTTCCAAATAGACACTATGGGCATTAAAACTTTTGGGAATCGCTACATCTGATGCCCAGGTATTAAGAATAACGTGTACCCCTGCATCAGAAGTCCAAAAAGCTCCATATCCATAACCCAGCCAAGGTCTTTCTGGGGATACAGTTTCGATAATCAAATTCCAGATTGGTGTCCTACCGTTAAAAGTAGTCCCTTCCCCTAAGATATCCACTAAAATTACTTCTTGATTTGCCACAATCAGCATCAATACTATTCCAATAACAATACATACTAAGCTCAAAAGAACCACTCTCAGCTTATATTGCTGCTTGAGCAAACTATACAAAGGCATCTGCGATAAAAGCACGAACAATAGCAATAGGCTTGTGGAACTTTGGGACAGTACAGCCAGTAAAATAGCTAAATAAAAACCAATCCAATTAAGCCAATTTTGCCGTTCCTTGTCAAAAGTCAGGATCAGAAACAGGATTGCTCCTAAGACCATTGATCGACCCATAAAGTTTTTATAGGGAAAAATTCCCTGCCACCCATTCTCTCCAATACCATAGCTAGGAATAACGACACTCACCGTTAAGCTCAGTACTGCGGCAATGCCAATCACTGAGGCTAAAATTTTCATCTGAGTCTTAAGGTCATAGCAAGCGGCAAAGTATGCCCCAAAAATAAAGGTACGGATCAAGCCACGATTAATATCCAGAGTGGCTCTCAAGTCAGCAGACCAGACCATTGAGAACATTGCCACACTAATAAAAATTAAGAGCGGTATATTTCTCGTGGCGGCATAAGCAATTTGCTTCCAATGTAATGCCAGCAGAGCAGCGATAAAAGGATAGCTCAAGGAATTGACAATTGATTCTGGGATGGCAGGAGGCACCTTGACATCCATAAAATATAGTAGCCAAAAAACCGTTACCATCAATTCCAGTCTCTCGACTAAGGTACGGTGAATTGAAAGGTTACGTAGTCCAATCATTTTAGGTTTGTAGTTTGGAGCCAGATGATTTTCTGCAAGTACAGGAGTTATTAATTAATTGGTTATTGATTTTTTCTTTAGTTTAAGTATTAATACTTTGATTGATTGTATAATACAATGAAGTTTATTTTAGGTATACTAGCTGCTTTTTTTGAAGATTGAAAAGTTGGTTTAGCTCAAAATTGACTGATAGAGCTTTTGATAACGATGAGCCTGAATCGATAGCGCAAATTCTTGCTCGGCTTTTTTTCGAGCGCGAGCAGATAACTTTTGGGTTCTCTCTCGATGCTGCAAAACCCAGTCAATCCCATAAGCCAGATCATCAGTCTCATAAGGTTGCGCCAAATAACCATTTTGCTGATGTTCAATCATGTCTGGCATACCGCCAATATTGAATGCCACACAGGGAGTTCCACAGGCGATCGCCTCTAGTACCGTATTGGGCAGATTGTCTTGGATGGATGGTGCCACAAAAACATCGGCAGCAGAGTATGCTAATGCGAGAGTAAGATCGTCATTTAACATTCCTAGATAATGAGAGCTAAAACCTAATTCTGGTGGATTTTCTGGTTCGGACGCGCCAACAACCATTAACTCTAATTTCGATTTCCAGCCACTCTGACTTAGTTTTTGCAATGCGGGTTGTAAGAGATGAAATCCTTTACGGCGATCGCTGGTGGCGCTAAGTGATAAAAACAACACAAGTTGTTTATCGGTTGGTAATTTTAATAATTCTCTGGCGTTTTGGGGCTCAATTGGTCGATAAAGATCTGTATTTAAGCCATAGGGTATTACTTCGATTCTTTTGTCCCCCAACAATTTGCTGGCTCGGGCAGAATCCGCGAGCCATTGACTAGGGGTCACAATAGTTACGTTTAAATTTTGCCAAGCCTGATACTTGCGTTGCCAAATTTGACGTGACAAATCTTGCTCTTTGCTACTACCTAGTTGAGGGCAAGCACCACAAGACATAGTGAACTTGGGGCAGTCTTGATTGTAATGACATCCTCCTGTAAATGCCCACATATCGTGGAGTGTCCACACTAAAGGCTGATCAAACTTAGCCAAAGTTTCAATTCGGATATATCCTAGACCGATCCAGTGTAAATTGATGATGTCGGGATTGAGCTGGTTGACTTGAGAAATTATCTTGTAAGGTAGCCAGTTAGGAGAAAAAAGCTGTTTTTCTCTTTCTTTGTAGGGTTTCAAGGGCAGCTGCTCTAAAGTCAGTCTTAATCCTGTTTTGACCTGTTCGATGCCTGAAGTCGGTTTAGCACCGATCACTTTTGGGTCTTGACTATATTTTAATTTTGATAATATCCAAGATTCAACTGAAATTTGCTTTAAGCCTTGATGCAGGCGATAAGCCGCACGAGCTGCTCCACCTTGGGTATCATAAGTACTAAGGGATACTATCTTCATTTATGTTTGGCTGTTTCTAGTAATTTTTTAGTAACTATAAAAGGTCTAAGGCTTAAATTAATTACTTTGGTATGAATTAAATGCTGTTGTGATCTAGGTCAATTAGTTTGTCAAGATGCTGGTTTGATTGCTTCCATAAACAACGAATCGGGTTTATAGATACTGCCATCGGATTCTGTATCTAAATTGAAGCTAGACCAATGATCGAGATAACTTTCGGTAGCAGTACGTTGAATAATCTGTTCTAAACCACACTTCTCTAATAAAACAGATAAGGAATAGCGATCATACATCCACTGATGCACCTCTCCACTTTGACGATAATAGCCAATTTGAATAGTTTTATATAGTTTTCTCAACGGTTGAGGCAGTAATTGCTGAATAGTTTCCCCGATCTCTCTAATTTGCCTCGACAAATTTTTAGATTGGCGATCGCTTAGTTGCTGGGGTTGCCAAAATTTTTGAGCTTCTAGACCAAAACGCTCCGTAATAAATTCTTTATTAGGAATTTTATCCTGAGAAAGATAAACAGCCATTTCCCCTCCGCGATTGTTTCGGACTAGCTGGTCAAGTAATTCCAGAGAAATCCAGTCATAATTAGCAGCCCATTGTTCTGAAGCATCAGCTTTTTCTAGTGCTTTTAAGTAAAGACGGGCAATTTGCTCTAAGTCAGGAACAATTACTCTGAGAATTCCTTGCGGCTTTAATACACGACGGCATTCCTTAATAAAAGATTCAGCCAGAACCTTCGGAAAATGTTCTACAACATGAGAATGATACACCAAATCAAATGTATTGTCTTCAAAAGGAATTCCCTTCGTCAAGTCATGGGCAATGACATCTTCTCCTGTGGACACAAAATCTACGTTTGTCCATTGTGGATTAAAACGATATCCGCAACCCAAATTTAGATAGTTGAGAGTACTGTGAATTTGTTGGTATCTCATCTCAATAAGACTGATAACTAAAGGATATTTACTTTCAGAAAAAAATATTGTCTTTAAACAAAATTTATTTATTTTTGCTTAATTGAACTTGTCAATAACCAGCAAAGTTCTCAGAATAAAATGTTCTTATTTTAAGAAAAAATTTCGGAATTTAAAATTAGCTAAAATACAAAAAGCAGTGAGCATTGACATATAAATTAGTTTAATACTTTTACTGCTCCAGATATTTGAAATATCTTTTAGATTTTGAATATATCTGACTATATTTAAAATAGTTCTGGTCAGTAAATAGCTTCTGAGTCTACTTGATTTGCTCAACAATTAATAGCTTAAGTATTCCATTCATCTGTAACTTTTTTTGATCATTGTATTTATCTATAATACGACTAATATGCATCAAATTTACTCATATTAGAAGTTTTACAGCTACTATTACTTACTTAATAATCCCTTGTTTGTGCATACTTAGCAAAGTTTTTATCCTTAATGGGACTAATAAAGCTTTAGTCAACATCCAACCATTGTGAAACATTGATGGAAATAGCATAGAGCTTAGGTATGATGATACGGCGTAAGATACAAGAGTTGATACTGCCGCACCAATTGCACCAGATTGAGGAATAAGTAACAAGTTTAAACATATATTTGTAACAGCACCAAGCATTTGAGTCACTAAACTCAATCTTGTTTTGTTCTCAATAACTAGCCAATTACCGCGGGCTACTCCTAAAAAAATGAAGATTCCCGACCAAATATGCAGCGTTAGGATCTGACTAGCGCTAGAATACTCAGAACCTAATAAGTTAGTCAAGATAAAGTCGGAACTGAAAGAGACCAACATTGCCACACTCAAAGAAAGTAAAACCAGAAAATCATAAAGCTGCTGCATCTTAAAATAATATTCTTTCTTACTCTTTTGTCTGGCTTGAATAATTGCAGGATAAACAGATGAACAAATCACTGTAGGAATAAAATACCAAACCTCAGAGAATTTTACGGCAGCGGCATAATTGCCTACCTCTTGACTAGTGGACATATTGCCCAGCATGACTTGATCAATACGCATATAAATCGTAGACATAACTCCAGACAAGATTAGAGGCCAGGAATTTTTCAATAGGTCAATTGCCAGAAATTTGTCAATTTTCCAGGGTACGAGATGATGTTTGTTGTCCTGAATGTAAATCCAAGACATACCAATAGCTCTAATTAAAGTATCCGCAATGAATATATAGGCGAAAGCAATCAGCGGCAGTTTTAACCAAATAAAGCATAATTTTGCCAGATTACTGATTATAAATTGAACACTTCTAGCAATAGCGAGAGATTTTGATAAAACTTGAGACTGAAACCATAAATCTAAGACATCAAAACAGGTGAAAATCATGCTAAAGGCAATGATGATAGTCATCTGCCTAATTTGAACATCTCCACTCGAAGGTAAAATGCTGACGCTGATCATAAAAAAGGCACTTATGCAGCCAAGAAGCTTCAGCATAAAAGCTGTGCCCAGAATTTCTGAAGTAGATTCCCTTTGGTTAACCAGATTACGAATAACTATCTGATCTAGTCCTAGCTTGGTAATTGCTAAAAATAAAAAAACAAAACTGATACTATAGCTAAGCTTGCCAAAGTTTTCAGGACCAAGATATCGAATAACGTATATGCCGACAAAAAAAGATAGAGCCATTCTGATCAAACGTTCAGCAGACAGCCAACCTATATTACGAATAATTTTTTTTAAGCCTGGACTTAACTTCTTGTCAACCGATTTTAACTTGCCAAACATATAAACAATTGCATTGCTAACCTGCTGCCTCTAAATATTTTTTATCTGCATAATAGTATCCATAACTGAAAGGTTCTTGTTCGAGATCAACTCCATTAGCCACAACCCCCAGTACATTAAAATCCCTATCCTCTAATAATTCTCTAGCAGCGGCAACACTACTGTAGTTAGCAACTCCAGGACGAGCTACAAACAATAAGCTGTCAGCTAACCTACCAAAAATCTTACTGTCAGCCAAACCAACTAGAGGAGGCGTATCAAAAATAATGCAGTCATAGAAGCTCGAGACACTAATGAGGAAAGCCTGCATGAACGGCGAGTTTAGCAAAGATATGGGATGTTTAGCTCTTGAGCCAGAGGTTATCAAATCAAGATTGGGCATGGCTTTATGTAAAATATCAACCCATTCTGCTTTTTGCTGAAGTATATCGCTTAGACCTAAGTCATTAGGAACTTCCCATAAAATATGTTGGCTTGGACGACGTAAATCTCCATCAATCAGCAAAACTTTTTTGCCGCACTGAGCCTGAGCCACAGCTAAATTAGCCGATACTGAAGATTTTCCCTCTTCTGGGGCTGAACTAGTAATAGCAATAACTTTGTTGGGAACTTTACTTTCTAATAGATTCAAATTAATTTGAAGATTATGATAAGCTTCTCTAACAGGTAATACGGAAATACTCCTGGCAGCAAAATCAGGTAAGTCTCCCATTGAGCTGTCGGGTAAAAGTAATTGCTTTTGGGGATTGATTTTACTTAAGTCAGGGACAACACCGCTCAAAGGATAGGGCAGCATTTGCTTAATTTCATCGGTATTTTTAATTGTTTTGTCTCGTATATCTAGCACAAATGCGGCTGCAACACCAAGAAAAGCCCCGACTATTCCCGCACCAGCCACAATCATTTTTTTTCTCGGACCCACAGGATCTTCGGGAACATCAGCATCGGATATTATACGGACGTTACCAATATTCTGCTGCTCAGCAATTCGAGTTTCTTGTAATTTAGCAAGCAGAGTTTGATAAGTAGATTGAGAGGCTTCAACACGACGCTTTAATTCTCTTTCCTGCTCCTGCAATCGGGGTAAATTATCGGATTTTTGCTTATATGATTCGTAGGTATTTCTAAGAGTAGCTAACTGATTTTCTAATCCTTCTTTTTGTAAACCTAGACCAGCAAAATCGGATATCTGCTGTTGTTTTAGCTCTCCTAGACTTAAAATATTGATCTTATCTACTATATTTTGCTGTTCATTACCTACAGTTTTGGCTATCTGATGATCTAGTAAATTTGTTAAATCAACTTCCTCTTCCTTAAGAGCTATTATTTGAGGCGCATCATCAGATAGGACGTTGCGTTTACGAGCCAATGTCACTTTGACATCTTGCAATTGCTCCAGAACTCTTTGTACCGCTAGAGACTGGCTTAATGCGCTCACTGCCGAGGCTTCTTGCCAAGTCATATTTAATTGAGTTTGCAGGCGACTATAACGAGTGTTGATGTTTTCTAACCTCGCCTCAATCTCATCAATTTGACTTCCTACATTTGAGAGAGAATCAACGTTAGCAGTTGTTTCTTCTTGTAAACTAGCAATACGATTTTGGTTTTTAAACTCACGAAGATTTGCTTCTGCTTGCCTAACTCTTGCCTCTACTTCGGGCAACTGTTTATCAATAAAATCTCTGGCTGAAGAGGTTTCAGAGCGATTATTTAAAGTATGATCTTCAATATACAGTTTGATTACTTTGTTGACCACTAACGCAGCAAACTCTGGGTCGTTGGCTGTATATCTTATTTCTAAAATGTCAGTTCCCGTGATCGGCTTAACATTAAAACTTCCAGCAATATCTCGGTACTTAAGAAATTCTCCTTCGTCATCTTTCAGATCTAAGTCTTTGATCAGTGTTTTAATGATTGGACGGGATCTAATCACTTCCGCCTCAGTTGATAAAGGATTACTATCGGTGGTTAAACCCTTTATTTCTCTTGTGCCATTGTCCAAACCAGTTAGCTTTGCACTACGGTCTAGTCTTATCAATAGCTTGGCATCAGCTTCATATACTTTGGCTAAGGATAGTGATGCTACTATTGAAAGACCTACAACTCCAGAAAATATAGCCAGAGCGGGTTTCCAGCGACGCTTTAAAACTAGCCAGTATTTCTGAAAATCAAGATACTCATCTAATTGCACGTTGGAATTCATGAAAATTTAACACCTAATATTTAATATGTATTATTACCCTTTAAAAACATTCCGATAGTTCTTCATAAAACATTGTTGTTTTAGATTTAAGTATTCTTTGACACATAAACCGCAGTTTGTAAAATTTCTTTTATTGAATACTTTTTTTGACGTATTGAATACTCCTCTTAAGAGTAATAAAAAATTTACTTTTGAGATGTTTGAGGTATGCTTTCAAAAAAATTGAAACTATAAACCATGGCTCTACTAAATATCTTCTCCATAATCTCTTCGGCTCAGTCAGGAGACGATACAACCATTCCAATCCAACTCGCCCCATCCAACGGGGTGGCGTGGCAATTTCGCCAGATACATAGTCCATACAAGCACCACAAGGAAGAATCGCGTTAGCTTGGATTTTTTCTATATTATCGAGAATCCATTTTTCTTGGCGAGGCATTCCCATACCCACCATTAGAACATGAGGCTGAAGAAGATTTATTTTTTCCAAGATAGCTTGGTTTTCATGACCACCTAGATCGAGAGAAAAGTATCCGTGTAGTGTATCAATATGAATATTTGGATAAATATTTCTTATAATCGATGCCCCTCTATCAGCAATGCCTGGCTTGGAACCTACATACAGTATTTTCCAATTCTTTTCTGCTGCCTCTGCCATCAGAGACCAAACCCAATCTGCATATGTGACACGATGCTCTCTTCTAAAGGGAAGACTAAGAAGTTTTCCCATAAAGATTAGTGCCATTCCATCCACATGAACATAATCTACAATTCGATAAAAATCTCTCATTATAGAGGTGTGATGGTAAATGAAAAGGCTATTGAGATTATGATGAGCAATAATGCGTTTTGAATTAAGCTTAACGGCTTCCTCAATTAAAGAATTAAGCTGTCTCATACTAAGTAAATTGACTTTAATCCCTAGTAGATCATATGTGCTACTCATTATGATTTATATTACAAATTGCATTAATTAATTAAAATTTCTAAAAAAGCACTATCAATATGAAGCCATATGACATATATGTAATCATATGTCATATACATTAATCAAGACTAAATAATAAGTCATACGTGTAAATATTAAGATAAAGAACACAAATGTATTGAGGAATTGATGACTTTTGAAGTATGAGACTTGAGATCACTGCTGGTCATGAGTAATTTGGGGAACCGACATACATAATATACATAATATTTAATTTATTCGAGAAAATAACATTGGATGATTAGAAGACTAGTGGTTGCGACGGGTAATGCTGGTAAATTGAGAGAAATAGAGGAGTATTTGACTGGTTTGCCTTGGGAATTGGAACTAAAGCCTACTGAAATTGACGTAGATGAAACAGGTTCCACATTCATCGAAAATGCCCACCTTAAAGCTTCAGAAGTGGCAAAAGCTCTAGGAAAATGGTCGATCGCCGATGATTCTGGGCTTACTGTAGATGCTCTTGATGGCGCACCAGGATTATATTCTGCACGCTATGGTCAGACAGATGAGGAGAGAATTAACCGCCTATTAAGAGAATTAGGTGATACAGATAACCGTCAAGCAAAGTTTATCTGTGCGATCGCCATTGCTAATCCTCAAGGCGAGGTTGTATTAGAAACGGAGGGAATATGTCCAGGTGAAATTCTTCAATCCCCTCATGGTGATGGTGGTTTTGGGTATGATCCTATCTTTTATGTTCCTTCTCAGGGAAAGACTTTTGCCGAAATGTCTCCAGAAACTAAAAGTAAAGTCAGTCACCGAGGAGTAGCATTTGCTCAATTAATGCCTGAGTTACTAAAACTGTCTTGAGTAAATGTCATTAGTAGAATATCCTCCATTTATAAGTTTAATAATTAACATGGCTATAAGTTAATTATTGCTAGATAGGATCAAGGATAATCATAACAAATATTATTTTTGCAACTTAGTTCTTAATCAACACCAGATAATAATTTCAGTCTTAATGTTTTTCTTAAATCAAGATAAACTTGGGAATTAAATTCAAGTTATAAACAGCCATCCATAACCAAGAAAAGCGATCGCCCATAATCCCCCATAAATGTAACCGAGTCTTTTTTTATAGGCGTTAGATGCCGCTTTTTTAATTGCTAAGTTAATTGTTAGAGCAATTGGGGTAACCCAAAACAAGAGCGAGATAGCGATCGCAATTCTATTTTCTGTTATCAGCATGGTTCATCATTGTAGAATCAATTTTTATTGACCCAACATCTGTAATTTATAGAGGCTAGCATACAACCCTTCAATTTCTAGTAACTCGTCGTGGCTACCTGCTTCTACAAGTTCCCCTCGTTTTAATACCAGAATTTTATCAACATTACGGATTGTCGAAAGTCGATGAGCAATAATGATTGCCGAACGATTGATCAATAAATGTTCTAAGGCTGATTGAATTAACGCTTCAGTTGAAACATCCAAGCTAGAAGTAGCCTCATCCAAAACTAAAACATGGGGGTTGCGAATGGCTACTCGTGCAAAAGCTAAAAGTTGCTTTTGTCCTCCAGAAAGATTTGTTCCTCTCTCGCGCAGAATCGTATCGTAACCATTAGGCAAATCCTCAATAAAGCGATCAATATTGACTAGTTGGGCAGCTTGTCTAACATCCTCTAGAGAATAATTATCTCCTAGGGTTATATTACGTTTAACATCCCCTGCAAACAAAAAACTTTCTTGTAAAATTACGCCAATATATCGTCTTAGATCCGCTTGAGGAATATCCTTGATGTCAATACCATCTACCAAAATTCTGCCTTTGCTAGGTTCATAAAGCCGACACAATAAGCGAATGATCGAACTTTTTCCTGCACCTGTAGGACCAACCAACGCGACCTTTTCACCAGGCTTAATGGTAAAGTCGAGGTTCTTCAGCACATATTCATCGGGTTTATAGCCAAACCAGACGTTCTCAAAGCGAATTTCTCCTGTTTTCGCCTCATCGATATTAGATAGTAAACTACGATGTCCTTCAGCAACCGAGATAACTTTATCTCTAATTTCAATTGGTTCATTTAACAGTTCCGTAATTCGTTCGATCGCCGTGAAACCTGACTGAAACATGGTGAATTTATCCGCAAACTGACGTAAGGGATTAAACAACCTTTGTGCATAGAGAATGAATGCCGATAACGCACCGTAGGTCATGGTATCTTGCAGTACAAAAAAACCACCTAACCAAAGGACTGCGGCGATCGCCACTAGCGCAATCCACTCTAAAGTAGCCGATACAGCGGAATCGTGAAAAATAGTTTGATCAATTTCTAAACGGTAACGTTCATTAATAGAGCGATACATCTCACTGTTATATCGTTCCCGTCTAAATAGCTGGACAATATTGATCCCTGCTATGTTCTCTTGAAGCATGGAATTGAGCTTAGACAGTTCTTCCCTCGCTTTATAATTGGCTTTACGATATTGCTGCTGAAAATAAATAATCAACGCGGTAACAGGAATCAGCATAAATACCAAGATTGATGCCAATTTCCAGTTAGTGATGTAGATCATGACCACAATCGCCACGATGGAAACAAAATCACTGACTACTCCTACCGCACCACTGGCAAAAACATTCCCTAAGGCTTCAACATCGCTAGCAATCCGAGTAATTAGTTTTCCCACGGGAGTACGGTCAAAAAAGCTCGAAGCCAAAGAAGTAACATGAGTAAATAGATCTTGTCTAACTTCTGCCGTAATTTCTTGTCCAATTTTCTGGACGAGATAGCCTTGAACGGAGGCAAACATTAGCCGAATCAAGACAGTAAGCAATAACAATCCTGATAGTAAATTGATTCCTTGAGATATAGTTACCTCACTCAAGAAACTCCAAGTCGGTTCATTCTTTAATAAAGATATTGCTTGACCAATAATCAACGGTTGAATCGAACCCGCTACAGCTAAAGGGATCAATAAAATAAGGCAAATTACCAGTGTTCCTCTACTTTTGCTGGCATAGGGAATTAGCTTCAGGAATAGCCGCCAGTCATTGTCTTGATTTTTGCTTTGGGATTTAGTATTGGGGGCGGCGACAGTCATAAATTGGGTAAATTTTTTAAGAATACAGAAGCAACCTGTTTTGTTTATTATTTTCAGGCTTAATCAATTTTTTAATTAAGCAAGCTGCTATTAAAATTATGTCAGTATTATTAAGCTTGGAGGATCACGAGCTTTTATAAATTGAGTATGTAGATCCAGAGTAGATTCACTGATTTAGTTTTGCCACCAAATCATTCAAATTATCACGGTTTAGTCGATAGCTAAGGGGATGAGCAATTAATCTAGCACTACTTTCGTATAGTACATCAGTTTCAATCAACCCATTCTCCTTGAGAGTTTTACCTGTGGAAACCAAATCGACGATCGCCTCAGACATTCCCGTAATTGGTCCTAATTCTACTGAACCAGACAAGGGGACAATTTCGACAGGAAGATCGATACTATCGAAATGCTCCTTAGCGCAGTTGACAAACTTGGAGGCTACTCTGCCGTGGGGAGGTAATTCCACTGAACGTCGATAGGGACTACTGGCGGGAACAGCAACCGAAAGACGACAATAGCCAAATTCCAAGTCAACTAGGTTAGCCACTTCAGGCTGTTTTTCACGCAACACATCATAGCCCACAACTCCTAATTGTGCCTGACCATATTCGACATATACAGGTACATCCTGCGCTCTAACTAATAAAGCTTTGGCGATGTTCGTGGGATCGATAATCTGTAGCTGACGATTGGTTTTATCCAAAAATGCCCCAAAATCTAAGCCGAGATTGCGAAATAGCTCAATACTGTCTTTTAATAACGCGCCCTTAGGTAAGGCAATAGTAATCATGTCAATTATTATCCAAAATATAAATAATAGATGTTTTAGGCAGTGTTCGTACCCCAAAATTTTCTGAAGATACTCTAGAAATAGAATTTTGCTTCAGAAGTATAGTTAAGAGCAGCTATTAATATGTTGACAGTAATAAATCACCTTACTTTATCAGTTTCTTGTTTAGAAACATCCTTTAACTTTTACAATCAGGTGCTGGGCTGCAAACCCTTGGCTAAATGGAAACGAGGAGCATATTTATTGGCAGGTGATTTTTGGCTATGTCTTACTCTAGACATCAATACTAAAACTAAAATCTCTTCATAATATAGTCACATCGCTTTCACCCTATCACCAGAATCCTTAAGAAAATATCGCCAGAATCTAAAGCAACTCAATCTCAAACTATGGCAGGAAAATACTAGTGAGGGAGATTCACTATATATTCTAGATCCCGATTATCACAAATTAGAACTTCATGTCGGAAATTGGCAAACTAGGCTGTTAGCAACCAAGCAAAATCCATATCCAGAAATGATCTTCTACGATCTTCCATCACCAGATTGAACTTCAATCCAAATGTCAGGAAATTAACATACTATTCGTCCATAATTAGCCAAAAATTTGCAAATATAAGAGTAGGATGTACTTAAGCCAAAATAAAGACTTATATTCGCGGTGTAATCTGACAGAAACATAAGTCAGAGATTACTCCGCCGTACCACAAGGACATAACATAAAACGACGGACATATGCGGCTTAAGCTTTTGTCCTAAAGGATACACCTTCGGATATGCTCTGACCGTTGGTCAATCATTTCGGATGACTTATCTGGATGAATTTATATCACAACTATCAAAGAGGTATCAATTGCAATGGATTGCAGTCATATTCAATTTTGCGTCGACAAATCAAAAGTAGATTTTGCACAATTACAGCATTTATTTAGTAGAACTGCTTTTTGGGCGCGATCGCGAAATATGGATGAACTCGAAATTGCGATCGACAATAGTAATCCAGTAGTTACTGTTTGGGATACCGAGCGTCTGATTGGCTTTGCTAGAGCAACTTCTGACGGTGTATATCGTGCTGCAATCTGGGATGTAGTTGTCGATCCCGACTATCAAGGAGCAGGTTTAGGTAGAAAGCTCGTGCAGACTGTTTTATCTCATCCTTTAGTGAGTAAAGTAGAACGCGTCTATTTAACTACCACCCACAAACAAAGCTTTTACGAGAAAATCGGCTTTGAGCGCAACGAAACTACAACTATGGTGTTGCATAACTCCGATACCTCCGATGACTTAGCCCGACGTATCCAAGAACTCCCCGTAACCATTGATAATTGATAGTTGTTGACTGATTATTGATCACTGTTAACTGTTAAATCACCAGGGACTTAAGCCATCACCATCCCGCCGTCAACATTAAAGACTTGCCCTGTAATGTATGCCGCTGCGGGATCGCAAGCTAGAAAACGAATTGTTCCTGCAACTTCCTCCGCTTTACCATAGCGTCCTAGGGGAATGAATTTGATAATCTCATCTGATTTGAGGTCATGTGTCATATCGGTTTCAATAAATCCTGGTGCTACAGCATTAACGGTAACACCGCGATTAGCTAGTTCCTTTGCCACGGTTTTAGTAAAGCCAATCACCCCCGCTTTAGCCGCGCTGTAGTTAGCTTGTCCTGGATTACCCATTTGTCCCGCAACAGAAGCAATGTTGATAATTCTGCCACTACGCTGTTTGAGCATCGTTTTGCTCACCGCTTTGGTACATAAGAACACGCCAGTTAGATTGAGATCGATTACTGCCTGCCACTGTTCAGGCTTCATCCTTAGCAATAGCGTATCCTTAGTAATACCTGCGTTATTAACCAAGACATCAATTCGTCCGAATTTATCGAGGGTTGATTTAACCAAATTATTCACTGCTTCAACTTGGGAAACATCCGCCTGGAGAGCGATCGCCTCTCCCCCAGACGTAGTTATTTCCTGGACTGTCGCCTCGGCAGCATCGCTAGAGCGAGCATAGTTAATGACAACTTTGGCACCTTGGCTAGCTAGTGCTAAAGCCGCTGCTTTACCAATACCTCTCGAAGCACCCGTGACTAGCGCAACCTTGTCTTTTAAATGCTGTAAATTCTCTGGCAGTAATTCCATACCTTGCCCCTCTATTAATAAGCTTAAGAAACTAAATAAAACTACCTAAGTTTCTCTTCAACTTAGCTATCATATAGGCTAACTAGTCTCTTAGACTAACTTTCTCGTTGCGACCCAATTAGTTATTCAGCAAGCGCTCGCCATGGCAGTTAAAAAGCAATTTTCCAGTTTTGAAGATTTATTAGCAAATTCCGATGTGCCTGTATTGGTAGATTTTTATGCAACCTGGTGTGGTCCTTGTCAGATGATGGCTCCAATTTTAGAACAGGTAGGGGCTAATTTTCGCGATCGCCTCCAAGTAGTCAAAATTGATACTGATAAATATCCCAATTTGGCTTCTAAGTATCAAATTGAAGCTTTACCAACTTTAGTGTTATTTAAAAACGGACAACCTGCGGAAAAAATCGAAGGAGTTCATCAAGCACCGCAGTTAATGCAGCATCTAAATACTTTAGTTTAGTTAGTTATGTGAAGCCAACAGAATTTATGAGAATGCCGAGGTGTCTTCTTTTCTGGGTCATAGCGTTGCAGCAATTACCGTTTACGTGGCAACTGAAGCCTTAATTCAACCAGTGGGGTTCACTAAGTCTATATGGTTATTTCAACTAGATCGCCTGTTATGGATCTGCTGGTTAATTGTAGTTGCTTCGCTTCCCGATTTAGATTATGTGGTTGAACCTTGGCAATCCTCGAACAATCAGGGATTAAGGATTACTCATTCAGTCCTGTTTAGCTTGATTATGCCAAGTCTTACCATCGCCACTCTGGTTGGAATGAAGATCAGATGCCAGCAGTTATGGAGACCAGGCTTTCAAGTTGTTCTAGCTGGCTTATCTCATCCTGTTTTAGATTTATTGGTTGGTGTTACTCCTCTACCGCTTTTATTTCCGCTAATTAAGATTCCCATCAAGCTACCTTTTGGAATTCTGCCTAGTGCAGGAAAAATTGAGCTCCATAATTATTATTTCTATCGAAATTTACTGTTGGAAATAGGGGTATTATTCCCTCTACTCATTATGTCTGGATTACTCAACATCAGAAGTATATTTACTGCTAAAGACCGCCCTGTCAGAAAGCTTTGTGGACAATTTTCTTTGATAATTTTGTTATTATGTCTCGGTTATTTTATTCGTCAAAATTTGCAGTTGCCTCGTTGAATAAAATATGAAATGCTTAAAACTAGGTAATTCAATCGCCGATCTATAAGCCACCTCCAATATGCCTAATATCACCGTTAATTTACCCCAAGATTCTTACGAGATCGCCATTGCTCCTGGCGGTTTAAATGATTTAGGCAACCAGATGCAGCAATTAAATCTGGGCAAAAAGGTCTTGGTGATTTCTAATCCCGAGATCTTTGGTCATTACGGAGAGGCTTGCCTTAAATCTTTGACTGATGCAGGCTTTATCACCTACACTCATTTGATTCCTGCGGGAGAAGAACATAAACACATAGAGTCGATTCAACAGGTATACGATACTGCCCTAACTAATCATTTAGAACGTTCATCCACCTTTGTGGCTTTAGGTGGTGGAGTTGTAGGGGATATGACTGGCTTTGCTGCTTCAACCTGGCTTAGAGGGGTCAATTTTGTTCAAGTACCAACTTCTCTCCTGGCGATCGTTGATGCTTCTGTCGGTGGCAAAACGGGAGTTAATCATCCTCAAGGCAAAAACTTGATTGGTGCTTTTTATCAACCCAAATTGGTTGCTATTGATCCCAATTTACTCAAAACCTTACCTCCTCGGGAATTCTGCGCGGGTATGGCAGAGGTAATTAAGTATGGGATTATTTGGGATCAAGACCTATTTACTAAGTTAGAGCATCATCAGCACCTGGATACCCTAGAGCATGTTGGCGATCGCCTACTTGAAACTATCATTACTCGCTCCTGTCAGGCAAAAGCCGAGGTAGTTAGTCAGGATGAAAAAGAGGCAGGATTAAGGGTAATTCTCAATTATGGGCATACCATTGGTCATGCGGTAGAAAGTTTAACTAACTACAAGCAGTTTGTTCACGGAGAAGCAGTAGCGATCGGCATGGTGGCAGCAGGAAAAATTGCCGTAACGATGGGTTTATGGCATAAAGAAGAAGCTGAACGTCAAGATGCTTTAATTGCTAAAGCTGGCTTACCAACAGCTATTCCATCTGAGTTAAAGACAGAAGCTATTTTAGAAACGATTAAAAGTGACAAAAAAGTCAAGGCAGGAAAAGTGCGTTTTATCTTGCCCACTGCGCTCGGCAAAGTAACTATTACCGATCAAGTGACACCAGAAATTATTACCAAAGCTCTTAGCTCTTAGCTTAAAAGCAATTACTATTTTTTGTTGTTGCTAGGGTTAATATAGACGACGAAGCAAAATCAATTGCCTCATCCTCTATCCTTCATCCCTTCAAAGAATATCTTTAGTACCTTGTAAAGTATGTGGAACCCTCAATGCCGAGGGAACAGAAATCTGCTTGAGCTGCGGTTATCCAACCCAGGGGGATAAAAGACCGCCTATTTTTCGCTGGGTGGCGATCGCCCTAGTGATTTGTTTTGCCTTACCCTTCGCTTCTGGATTAATTAACTGGATCTTGTTGCAAATAAAACCTGAATCCCCCACTCCCAAGCAACCTGAAGTTTCCTTGATGGAATAAAATAATTTTCTGGCGTTGTTGATGTTTGGAGTATGGCTTTAGAAGACTTTCCCACGGACTTAAATGGTGACTATGTAGAGCATAATCATCTACTTTCAAGCGATCGCGCTGGTTGGGAGAAACTGAGCTTAATTTACGAACTTGAGCCAGCAGGAGAAATGCCTGAAACCTTTACCAACGCTCATTCTGTGATAATTTGTTTGGGGGATTTTCAGGGAAGTTTTTTGCTTGATGGACAATGGCATCAAGAACAATACAGCCAAGGAGATATTGCCATAATTGCGGCAGGGGAGCTATTTCCCAGAGTTAAAGTAGATCGGGAAGTACCTTTATTGGAATTGTTTTTAGCTCCTGATACTTTAGTCAATAACATCGGAGAAATTATTGCTCCCAAAGTAAAGTTGCAGTCACATTTTCGTCTGCGAGATCCCCTAATTCAGCAGATGGCGATCGCGTTAAAAACTGAACTGGAACTTGCGGGGGAAGATAGTAAACTATACGCTGATTCGATGGCGACAGCCTTGGGAGCGCACTTGCTGCAAAAGTATACTCATAAACATTCTGTCATCAGAGAATATCGGGGTGGATTGGCTCCTCATCAACTAAGAATAGTCATTGAATTTATTCAAACTTATCTAGATCAAGACTTGAGCTTGAACAAACTAGCTAGTCTGATCGAAATCAGTCCTCATTACTTTGCAAGCTTGTTTAAACAATCCGTGGGTTTGCCTCCTCATAAATACATTACTCAATGCCGTCTAGAAAAAGCGAAAACTCTATTGCGCGATCGAGATTTAGCGATCGCTTTCATCTGTCAAGAAGTAGGCTTTAAAAATCAAAGTCACTTCACCAGAGTGTTTCGCCAGTATTTTCAAATTACACCCAAGGCATATCGAGATTTATTTTAAGTGGTAGGTGTAATTAAGTTAAAGATTAAAGGCTAGTGCAAATAGTAAAGTAGGGGAATAGGGAGAGCAATAATAGTTCTCTGTCTTAGATTTTTGTCTTAGATTTTATTTTATCCAGCTACTTGAGATTTATATTTATCATAATAATCAAACAATTTTCGGAAGAATCGATCAGACAAGGATTGCCGTAATCTCTAAACTAGTCACCATAGTTTTTTGGTGGGAGCAATTCGCTAATCGCTTCTACAGGATGTGTCTTAAAATCATGCAAATTATCTATCTGGTCTTATCTTTGCTGGGTTTAATTCTGCCTTATTCTCAACTGATTCCATTTATTAGTAATCACGGTTTAGATTTAGCTTTATTTTGGTCAGAGCTATTTAGCAATCGGATTTCTACGGCATTTAGCTTAGATTTATTAGTCTCTTCGGTAGTGTTTTGGTTGCTTCTGTTTAAGGAAGGAACTAGATTGCAAATGAAATTACTCTGGGTTTATGTCCTAGGCAATCTAACTATTGGTTTATCCTTTGCTTTGCCATTATTTCTCTATATGCGATCGCGGAGGATAACCGAAATGCAAATGCCTCAAATTAATCAAGAGTTATCAGGAGAAACAATGTGACAACAGTCTCTCCTATACAAAGATGGCAGATTGTTAAATGGTCTACCATCTTCATTGCCATCGCTTTTTGTTTAATCTTGCTAGTTAATGGTATTAATGAAGCTAGCTGGCGGATTGCGATCAGATTTACAGCTCGTACTTCCTGCCTATTATTTTTACTAGCATTTACGGCATCTTCATTGCGCCGACTACAATCAACCCCCTTAACTAATTGGCTAGTTACTAATCGTCGCTACTTAGGATTATCAATGGCAATATCTCATGGCTTTCATGCCCTGGCGATCGCAGGAGTGGCAATCTCAACCTCAGAGAATCTGGTACGGGATAATCACCATGCCAACTTTAGCTATTTGTTTATCATCCTGATGGCGATTACTTCTTTCAAACGCCCTGCGGCAACTATAGGAAGACGCAATTGGCGCATCTTACATACAGTAGGCATGTATTGTCTCTGGCTATCCTTTCTGGTTGGTTTTAGCACCAGATTGTCTGAGTCATGGTTAATTTACGCCTCATTTACTATTGTGTTGCTGTTGGCGGTAATATTACGTTTTGTATCAAAAAACAAGCAAATTTTTAAAAAGTGGATTCACCGCGTATGAGTATAAGGCAGTTTTTATCTTTAAATCGCTTTTTGCCTTTAGCAAATTAAATTCGGAATTTTAAAACATCGGCATTGGTGAATCAAGGTATGATTTGAAATTTTGCCAGATTTGAATTTGAATTAAAAAGCCAAGAAACTAAAAAATATGCTCGCTAAGAACTTGTTTGCATATAGTGTTTTGTGCGTCATGCATCAAATCACCAACGCCTAAACACTTATTTGGAAAAGAATCACAACATGATTGCACCGACAACTAAATATACCCTTAAAGGTCTACCAGCTTTTTTCATGTTTTCCATTCTATCCTTTAAGATCAATACATCAGGCTAAAAATGCTCGTGGTTTGCTCGCAATTAAAATTCGACTTAGAGATCTAAGAACTTTGACAGTATGGGAAAGTATCGAAGATATGCAAAGTTTCCGTAATTCTCAAGTACATTTGAAAGCAATGAAAGATTCCCCTAAGTTAGGTTTGAATCAATCTCATACTTGGTGCACAGAACATTTACCTGATTGGTCGGAAATAATAGCACGATTCAATAGCTCTCATGATAAGCGATCTTAAATAGTGAAGATAGATTCTTAAAAACTAAAGGTTGTTCTGACGGTACCGATAACTAAATCATCCGCATCTTGGATATCACCATCTGGTTCAGTAATCCAAACCACTCCAGGGGTAATCGCAATATTATCATTAACCTGGTATTGGTAAAACGCTTCTAAATGTAAAGAGAGATCGCTATCTGCATCAAGATTACTAATTGTCGAGTTGGTTACAGTTGGCTCACTACCGATAACAATACCACCGAGACTACCTTCCTTGCCTAAATCTGGTAAAGCTAGGGTTGCTGCCCAATTCCAAATATCTTGAGTCCCGCGATCAATTGGCTGATCTAAGGTTGAAAGATTACTTACTTTACTCAAACCACCCCAGCCGCCAATAATTAGACGGGGATTGATTGCCCAAGATATTTCTAGACCGTAAGAGTTGCTGACAGTAGGAATTTCTGTCCCAAACAGATCCGCAGTGCGAGACTGGAGGTTTGCTTGACTCGTTCCTGTCTCCGTATCACTTTGGTTGAAACTATGGACGTATGTGGCAGCCAAACTGAGGCTTTCTAGGGGTGTAATGATAATTTGCCCCAATACGCTATAAGGACCAGCAAACAAACCATTTCCTGAACTAGGTTCATTGGCAGCAGAGGCTAGATAGCCTGCACTAATCTTAATTTGTTCTATGGGACTGTGGGTGACTCCTAATCCCGCATTCCCAGGCGGATAATATAAAGGGTTTCTGGTACCAAAGGCGGAAATAGAACCCGAAGCACCATCACCATCAAGGAAGTTGATTGTAGGTGCAATATCATTTCCTTCTAATCCTGCTGCACCGAAAATAAAATCTAGGCGATCGCCTACACTAAAGGAGTAAGACAACGTATCTAAGCGAAAGTCAGAGTTAGTATTTTCTGCAAAGGATAAACCACCCTGAAATGTGCCAATTTCAGCTTCAAAGCTAGAAAAATCAATACGAGACAATCGGGTAAACAACACATCTTCCCCATTAAAACTAGTTTCTAGTTCTAGCCTGAGTCTACTTCCCAAAATAGTGCTGTCATCATCATTCCCAGTTAAAATACTCCCCAGGGCAAAAATAGCCTCTCCCCGAAGCTTACTGGTAGTTGAAAATTGGGTTGCTTCTAAGTCTTGTAAACGTGCTTGAGAGCCATCGGTACGACCCTGAAGGAGCGCTAAATCTGACTGAAACTCCTGCATTAAACGCAAAATCTGCTTCACATCCCCATGAGGAATATTCTGAGAATTAGCGATTATAGTTTCTATGCGATTGAGACAAGCATTTAATTGTACGGCAAATTTAGAGCGAGAAATGTAATTAGATTGTTCTCTTCGATCGTTTGTAGAAGATGGGGTTGAAGATCTAATATCTTTGTAATGTACATCCTGTTCGCGAAATTCCCCATGACAACCATAACGCTTAGCTAAATCTTGTAAAGCTTGGTAAGACCAATCTGTCGGACTAAGATCTTTGAGTTGGTCAACGCGATTCATTTGAGTTACCAAGTCATTATTGCGAAAAATATGTGCCTTAGAGTTATTGCTTGAATTTGGTTGACGGTGGATATTTTGCGTGTTAATTTTACGATGCCAATTAAGATTATTATTTGTGGATTCTGCAATCGCTTTAACCTCCGACTTTGTCAAAAAAACTAAGCAAGTAGCACTTAGCATGGCTATTCGGTTAAATTTACTCCACAAATGCAACATTCCCCACAATCCTCACTCACACAGAAATAATCCCCAGCTGTATTTAGACTGTTGCTTCGCCCTGGGTTTTGGCAGTACGCTAACTTAAGCACCATCATTAATTCTGGCTTTCTATTAGCTAATCTAAAAAAGCTGAGAACATAATTAATTAATTCCCATCTTGGCATCATCTAAAGCCAATTGGTAATGGGAAACAGCGTAAACTCTTGTAAACAAAAATGAATTTTAATAAAGATGCTGGTGTTTAGCGTTTCTCAACACAGAAAGAATTTTTAGAATAACCGATCTTGCAAATTCCCAGCGAATGCAAGGCACAATAGAGACTAGGAACTTTCCCTACCCACTTAAATAATTGTGCAGCAGATCATATTAAATCAAATTCCTACTTAGATGAGCTAAATAACTTCAAGTAGTTACTGACGAAAAATTCCTTAATCGGAAACAAGATAAAAGTCAGGGGATTAATCGTTACGATAATATTGCGGACGTCCCTGCGAGCTAAGTTAACAATTTGTTTGGCTACCCAATCAGCGGATATGATGCCAACTGGATTTAACTTACTTTTGAAAGGTCCTAAAATCAATTTACGCAACACACAGGGAGCATCCAAACGGCGAAGCGTAACTAAGTCTCCCGTAGCTCTTTTACTTAGTTCATATAGAGGACTAAAAGCTGGATTCACCTCTGCTTCCGACGTGTTGACCCAAACCTCTTTACGAATCATGTCGCGATCGCTCTTGATGGTCTTAAAAAATAGTTCCATCAAGCGCATGGTAGAAAAAGTATTAATCTCGTAGGATTTGGCGATCGCCGCCTCATCTCGCTCTCCATTCACATTAATCCCATGATTAAGAATCAAAATATCAATCTTATCGAGTTGTGGCAGTAGTTGGGATTCCTGTCCAATCTGCCAGGATAATGTTGGCACTGCTATCTCATTTCCCGCAATATCTAACTTGATCTCTAAATCAGAAGAACTTAAAGCAGTAACTTTTGCCCCCGCTAAATGTAGCCGAGTGAGCAAAGCTCTCCCTAAAGTGCCTGAAGCACCAGTAACGGCAATCCGTTTATTTTTTAGTGACAAGGCTGTGCCTAACAATTTATCCACTAAAGTCAAAGTCCCAGAAAAATAAGCATCTTGATTATCAAAATGATGCCGCCAATGATAAGGGCGGTTGACTAGCCAGCGGGAGGGCAAATTAGTAAATTCCCCTGGACGATGAGTCACATCAGTTAGTTCATCTATCAACGGAACACCCAATCCACGGGCGATCGCCCCCAGTAAAAAGCTCAAAGTGTAAATTGTTCCTGTACCCGCTGCCCACTGGGGAAAAAAGTTCCAGTTTTGAGTCAGTTGCCAGGGTAAAATACTGAACAATAACATTACCAATGACTCGGGAACATCATTGTACCAATGAGCCTGTCGATAAATTGTCTCGCTGACTACGGACAAATCACGACGAAAAACCTTGTGATGCCAGACATGGAGGCGATATAAGGGTTGCCAAAGATGAGATAAGGTATGATAAAAATCTCTGATTAACTCCACCCATAATACGGAAGCCAATGCGATCGCGATCCCTAATCCCCAACTGCTCATCATATTGTTATCGTAACTTTAACTAAATTTAAAAAAGTTTAAATACTACCGTTAATTAATTTAACCAAAAACCGACATTTGAACCAATCAAGCCTGAGCTAAAACAACTTGAGTGTTAAATTTTAGTCATGAAAGTTTACATTTTTAGCTACAATTGAGCCAGCGCGATTGACAATAGCTTAAGTATTATTAGTGTCAAGCTAATTAGAATTTGATCGCCCTTAATCAAGAGCATAACGTAGATTTAGAACACAATTATGACAGAGAATTATTGGTCAAAATCAGAATCCGAAACAGAATTCACTCCCATTAATTCTCTCATATCAGAATTATCCGACTCAGAAATAGCAGAAGAAGAATTTAAAGCTGATTTTTTTCAGGGGCTTGCTGGACGTAGGCAAAAAGCGGCTTTTCTCTTAATGGCAATTTGGATAGTTGTCATTAGTCTGTATACAGTAGGCTGGGGAATCTGGATTGTTCGGAGTCTGACTATTTTGGCGGGGATTCAAATATTACGTTACTTGTTTACCAAGCCCGATCAAATTCCTGAGATCCTAAGCGATCGCGATTTGGAGGATGCACCCAAAGTTTCCCTCTTAGTAGCGGCAAAGAATGAAGAAGCCGTAATTACTAATTTGGTCGCAATGCTTTGCACTCTTGATTATCCAGCAGATAGATATGAAGTATGGGCAATCGATGATCGCAGCACTGATAATACTCCCGCTATTTTGGATCGACTAGTACAGGAATATCCCCAACTGAAAGTTGTTCATCGTGCTACTAATGCTGGTGGTGGTAAATCGGGGGCTTTAAATCAGGTAATCCCTCAAACTTTTGGCGACATTATTGGTGTATTTGATGCTGATGCCAAAGTTACGAACGATCTGTTGCGCCAAGTTGTTCCTTTATTTGCGGCTCAAGATATAGGTGCAGTTCAAGTCCGCAAAGCGATCGCAAATTCGACCGAAAATTTCTGGACGAAGGGACAAGCCGCAGAAATGGCATTAGATAGCTATGTTCAACAACAAAGAATCGCTGTGGGCGGGATTGGAGAGTTAAGGGGCAATGGTCAGTTTGTCAGTCGTGCAGCTTTGCATAGTTGTGGTGGTTGGAATGAGGAAACCATTACGGATGATTTAGATCTGACAATACGTCTCCATCTTGATAATTGGAAAATTGGCTTTCTCCTTACTCCACCAGTACTAGAGGAAGGAGTTACTAAGGCTAGTTCCCTCTGGCATCAACGCAATCGCTGGGCAGAAGGTGGTTATCAACGCTACTTAGACTACTGGCGTTATATTTTTCGTACCCCGATGGGGTTTGGCAAAAGAGTAGATCTATTATGCTGGATGCTACTGCAATATATTGTACCCGCCGCAAATGTTCCCGATGGCATTATGGCGATCGCTCGTCATCGCTTGCCAATCCTTAGTCCCATTACTGCCTTATTATTTGCTTGGGGTTTTATCGGCATGTTTCGAGGCTTACTCCGTATCCAATTCTCCTCGGGAAAGGCTATCAATTTACCATTGCTATTTAGTATTGCGATTCAATCTTTGCGGGGATTAGTTTATATGCTGCACTGGCAAGTAGTTTTGCTGAGTGTAACTGCCAGAATGTCTGTTCGTCCCAAAAGACTTAAATGGGTTAAAACAATCCATGAGGGAACTACTAGCTTAAATAACGGATGATTCACTCTAGGACATTTAATTCTTGATATCGCTTATTAAGCTTAAAATAGTTCAAAAATACTAAAATTATAGCCCACCCCTAACAATAAGCCTACGTCAGTATCTGATTCTGCAAAACCTATGTTCAGACGGGCTGTTGCTGTAACTCTCTTTAAAATTGGCACATCAACTCCAGCAGTAACTAAGCCATCTGTCTCAAAGTCACTAAAAATATTTTCTACTGCTATACCACCACCGACAAAAGGATAAAGTAACTCCAATTGATTGTTAGAAGATTTGAATATAGGAACACCAAGAGTTAAAGCAAAAGCGCTCACGCTATCACTACCAAAAACTGTTGAAGTATGAAGCGATATATTTTTAGTCAAAGCAGTTCTACCTACCAAAGAAAAACCACCATCCCCTAAAGCTGTTGATTCACCGTCCAGACCAATATTGCCACCTATGCCAAAATAACTACGGGTCGGTATGTTTGCTTTATTACCTTGATTCTGATTAGTCTGTGCTGATACAGGACGAGATATTTCCAAAATCAAGAAAGTCGTTAATTCTATAAGTAACCAAAATAATAAGACAACCGAATTCTTTATAGCTGTATTTTGCATAGTTAAATTATTCTGTTTTAAATCCATTTATAGAGGTTCTCAAAGTTTTAATGTACAGTATTTTTCCCTTTGACCAAACATAACCAAAGATGTACCTCGCAAGTACGAGAAACGCTATATTACTCAATCTAAAATATTAGGCTTAGCAACTTTAACTTCAGCTCTCAAAAACCTCAGTCATTTGGCGATAGTTTTAATTAAAGTTACTTTAGTTGTACTGAACTAAGTTTTTCAAGTCTATTT
>JBCDEP010000231.1:0-6901 GCA_039179675.1 Cyanobacteria bacterium P01_G01_bin.67 | reverse complement strand
ATTATTGGTATCATCAGATACTAAATTATCGGCATCTGATAAAAATGCCACTATGTTCCCATCATCGCTAATCGAAGCATTGCGACTGGCTCCATTTGCTTGGGCATCGCTGTCGGTCAGGCTAACTCGCTCTGTAGTCGATTCGATCAAATCGTAAACGAAGATATCGCTGGCGTTGTTAGTGTCATTAGAAACTATGTTACTCGCACTCGATTGATACGCTATGTATCTACCATTCCCACTGATCGAACCAAAAAAACTATCGGAGTTTGCCGACCCACCATTACTGGCAGTACTAATCTGTTGAATGCTGTTTGCTGTCAGATCGTAAACGAAAATATCATTGTGATCGTCGATGGTGCTATTGCCGCCTAGATTGCTAGCTGTGGAAGAAAAAACAATGTATTGAGCATCATCGCTAATATCGTTGAGATGAACAGAGCCGTCAGCCTGGGTTCCGTTTGGAGCCAAGTTAATTCTGGTAGTAGTTTTGTTGATGCGATCGCGCACAAAAATATCGTTGATATTGTTAGTGTCCCCAGGGACTAAGTTATTAGCGGCTGATTCAAAAACAACATATCTTCCACTATCGCTAACCATGCTAGAGAAACTTAAATCATTGGCTTGAGTTCCATCGCTAGCAACGCTGACTAAATTTGTAGTTTGATTGAGGCGATCGTGAATAAAAATATCTCGCTGATTATTCTTGTCGTTGGCAACTAAATTACTCGCCGCAGAGGAAAAGGTAACATACCGCTGGTTGCCACTAATAGAACCAACACTACTAGAGCCATTGGCAGGACTATCATCAAGGGCAACGCTAATTAACTCGATCGCTTTGCTATCACGGTCATAAATAAAAATATCTGTTTGTCCATTGGTATCTTTGGGCACCAAGTTAGTCGCATTGGATTCCAGCAGAATAAATTTTCCATCATCGCTGATAGCACTGGAACCACTTTGTCCATTGGCTTGAGTTCCATCACTAGCAACGCTAATACGTTCAATAGAATTTGTTTGTTTTGGATCGTTCATAAAAATTATTTTTCATTTCTTGTTGTTAATATGCCCATTTGAGCCAAAAGTATCAGAATTTTCCCAACATGAATCCTCGATCAGCAACTCAAATAGATGATCTAGTATTGTTATGCATTTAAAATGCCCTATCTAGCTCAAATATTCACTGAAGCTTGACGACAACTATGAATGAATTACTGTCTTAATTTATTGGCAAAATAGTAAAAATGGATTTTACTTGAGATATTTTGACTATGAATGGCTTGAATTACAAAACTTGTATTTCAACGGAATTTTTAAAATAAATTTTCTGAAATTTAAACTTTACCTTTATAAAGCAATTTATGTATATTTAAGTGACTATATCTATGTTACTTTGCCCAAAAGTCTTTGTGTGTAAAGATTAAATGAGGGGATTTTGATTTAGATCGAGTAGCTTTAAATCAATTTAACAAACAATCTCAAACAAGAACGAATTGGAAAAGCTGGTAAAAAATATCAATGCGCGTAAAATTACAAGACGATATTTTGTCGATTAACCATAAGGATCTTCCAGAATACAAAAAAGGTGGCTCGGTAGTACGCAACAGCTACTTTTGGGCATTGAAATCGATCGCTTGTTTTACCCCCAGAAATAAAGATTGGGAATATGATCCAGAAGTCTGGCTGGCTTTGGCGAGAATGCTTACGGCTTTTACCGAGTCTGGATATTTAGGCGATCGCGAAACCTGGCTCGAATTTTCCGAAGATACTCCTATTCCTGACCAATTACGTTCTGTTGCTGGTTATTTGTGATCACTGGTAACTATAAATACTCTCTCTATACTCTTCTATCTGAGCTAAATTTCTTCTTCTCCATCGATCCAGAGAATTCTTAATGCCATAGTTGCAAAGCCGATCGCCGCTAGAGATTTTAAAAGCTTTTCAGGAAGAAACTGCGCGGCTGTACCTCCAGCTAACACTCCCAGCAAACTAGCTAAAATAAGTGCCACTGTTGAGCCAATAAATACCGCGCGGGGATTTTTAGAACTTCCTCCCAGAGCGATCGCCGCTAACTGACTTTTATCGCCAATCTCAGCTAAAAAGACAGTAATAAAGCTAATGCCAATAAGTTGCCAATCTATTTCAGGAATCATCTAGAGTTTTAAAGTTAAGCTAAATTTTTATCTAATTGCCAAGCCTAGAGCTTATAAGTCAAATCTTAGTTAAACATAGCGAGTTTCAAAGATTAATGATGTCGCTCACTAACCAAACGGTGATAAATAGCAAGAGAATAGCAACAGATAAGTCTAAGGTTTCAGGAGCAAGTTTTTTCGATAGCCAGTATCCGATAGATACCCCAATCAGACTAGTAGCAATCAATGCCAAAGCTGAACCAACAAAGACAATCCAAGGAGATTGAGATTCAGCACTCATCAAGAGAGTCACTAGCTGGGTTTTATCTCCCATCTCTGCCAAAAAAATAGTGGCAAAAGTAGAGCTAAAGACAAGCCAAAAGCTGGGTTTATGCTTGGGTTTACTATTAGATGATGTTGTGCCAGAAATTTTTTCTAAGGATTGGCGATCGCGAGTTTCCATTAAAATTGCTCAATTTTGATTTAATTGCTCATTCAAAGCTTAAATAATTCTTAGCTATTGTCACCCAGTTTTGGATAATTTCCCAGAACACCAAGGTTGGTTGAGCGCACGATAAACTTAATGATAGAACAATCATGTTCATACTTTCTGCTTAGATTCTCTATTATCCCTTGCTTTTATGCCTTTTTTTTGTTCAGACGAACAGTTAGCCACAGTTGGCACTCAAATTCTCCAAACTGCTAGGGAAAAATTTCCCAGCCTCACCAGAGACAAAATTGCTCTAACTTGGATTGTGTATGAGGAACCCGTAATTGTAAATACGGGAGGAGCTTTGTCTGCTCAAGAATTTTGGCAATATCAGGTCAAAGGATTCAGCTATCGAGGAGTGGAACGAATTTATCCTGCGAGCATAGTTAAGCTGTTTTACTTAGTGGCGATCCAAGAATGGTTACAGGGAGGAATGGTTCCCGAATCCTTAGAATTAAATCGAGCTATTCGTGATGCAATTGTCGAATCGAGTAATGATGCTACTAGCTTGCTGGTAGATGTTTTGACTGGTACGACCAGTGGTCCTGAATTACCACCTCAGCCATTTGTAACTTGGCGAAAACAGCGCAACATTGTTAATCGCTACTTTCGTTCTTTAGGCTGGTCAGAACTTGAAAGTATCAACGTCAATCAGAAAACCTGGTGTGATGGGGCATATGGTAGAGAACGAGCCTTTTTGGGTGAATTGATGGAAAATCGTAACATGCTAACCACAGATGCAGTAGCCAGGCTCTTGCACAGTATCATCGGAGGGGTGGCAGTATCCGCCGAGCGATCGCAAACTATGATGCGTTTGCTTCAGCGTAGTCTGACCCCGACAGAATTGATTGATGGCGAAAATCAGATTACAGGGTTTTTAGGCGAAGCTTTACCCTCTAATGCTCAGATCTGGTCTAAAGCTGGCTGGATGAGTCGAGTACGTCATGATGCAGCTTATATTGAAATTCCCAACGTCTCTCCTTACTTGGTGACTGTATTTACCGAAGGGCAGGAAAATGCCCAAAATAGAGCTATTTTGCCCTTTATTTCGCAGTTGATTGTTGAGGCAATGATGGCTAATTTTAGCAATGAGATTCGTTGAGTATAGATGCCTAATTGAGTTGCAAAAGCTTCAAAAACGCCTCAAGGCTTCATAATAAGAAAATAAGCAGCAAAAACTGTGGCGAGATACTTCTTTGTTCACGGTAGCTTTGTGCATTCAAACTTTCAAGAGGTTACTTATGCTCTCACCATGATTACGATCACACCTATACATCTAACATCAAGATTAGATAAAGAAAGTAAAGAAGCCGATAAAACAACCGATTGAAAACCCATGAAGCCTCAACCCTGGTTAACTATTGCTGGAATCGCTATTAGCACTTTTTTAATTGACGTACCGCAGTCACTTGCTGAAACTAATTTTGAGTCACAATCGGCTGTTAAAACCAGCAAGAGTCGTCTCTATGCTTATAATTTTGACCGAGAATTGCTAGGGGAACTGAGAAAATACGAACAAAATATTTCCTGTCAGGCTTCGGAGCATAATCTTCATTCAACCCACTATCAAACTTTGATTAATCGTGGGATTGCTCTACAGCAACAGCAAAAACATCTTGAATCTCTGACCTGTTTTGATCAGGCACTTGCTATAAAATCAGAGCTAGAACAAGCTTGGTATCGGCGCGGTATCACTTTAAGTCATCTTAAACAATATTCTCAGGCTGCTCTTTCCTATCAGCAGGCAATTCGGCTTAATCCCGCAGAACATACTTCTTGGTATAACCAGGGAAATGCTTATAAACACTTGGGTCAATACGAACAGGCGATCGCCGCATATCAACAGGCGATTGTGCTAGAGCCAGACTTTCACGTCGCATACTATCAGCTGGGAAAGATTTTCTCCCAATCAGGTCAATATGAAGCCGCAATTGAAGCCTATCAAGAAGTGACCGAAATCAATCCAGAGTACCATCAGGCTTGGTATAGCTTGGGTAGTTTATTACATCAGCTAGAGCGTTATGATGAGGCGATCGTGGTTTATCAGCAGACGTTGAAGTTCAAGCCAGAACAACATCAGGCTTGGTATAACTTAGGGAATCTTTATCTGAGAGTAAAAAACTATTCAGAGGCGATCGCCGCTTATGAGGCAGCAATTAAACTCAAACCAGATTATAGTCTGGCGTGGAATAATCACGGTGTAGCATTAGAAGCACTCCACTACATTCGCAAAGCTCTGCAATCCTATAGTCGAGCAGTACAGGTAAATCCTAACTATGACAAAGCCTTCAATAATCGACGTCGTTTGTTAATGTTGGTTGGCAGCAATAGTACTACTATGTTGTCGAATACCACTGAAGCAGAACAACTTCATAAATAACCCATAACTTTTTCTGCTGTTCGACGGAGTTTGAGTCTCTATTATTGATTGTCTCCCAGATGATTAATCATGTATAGTCGTTCTAATTAATTTCCTTATGGTCTAAGTTATTGTTTCGAGGGAACAGGGAACAGCAAGTAGTACATTTTTACCTGTGGCTTCTATTTGGAATGACTATACTTGCTGTTGATCTTTAGAGATTTGTTAGTGCGTAAAATCATTTATATAGATCTAGATCAGCGAATCGTTTCAACTACTACTTCTGAGAATTAGAATGAGGTGGCATATAAAATTTTGTTTGACCGATAATTTTCCAAAATAGGGACGATCTCACAACTAAGATCGTCACAGTTAAGAGCAATACTATTCCTACTCTCAATTTACTATCAAAATTTAACTGTAAATCCCCTAAATAGTGGGAACCCAGCAGCACAGTATGACCCACCGCAAAAATTAAAGCAGGAACAGTCAATAAATGAATTTTCCGCCAGCGCTGACCCAAGCTTTTTTGTAGGCGATCGCTACTGGTAAGAGCTGCGGGTAACATGAGAAATAGACTTAAAATTCCCCCTGCCATCCCAAGACGATGCTGAGGTAACATAAAGGCGATCGCATCTAAATTCCAGTTTAGAGAATGGTCTAACATGTGTGCTGTGTGAGCGATGGCTAAGATACAAGCGCCTACTCCAAGTACCCGCCGATATTGCAGTGGTGCTGTCCACCAGCTACCTAAAGGACGAGCCACTAAAGCCAACATGAGTAATAGTAAGGCACCATGTCCCGTATAGTCCACCATGGCGTCAGTGCGTAGCAAAGTTAGAATACCAATGGCTAGGGTAATCCAGCCCCCTAAGCGAAAGAGCTGACTACGTCGATCTGCGCTGATTTTGGAAGCAGATACCCCAACTCCCACCATCATCGGTGCTGTTCCCAGACCAAAACAAAACATGGTCATCGCACCCGTGAGCAGACTTCCTGTTTCCACCGCCTTGAGCTGTGCTGCATATAAAAAACCACAGGGAATCAGACCCCAAACTCCACCAAGAATAGCAGGTGTCCACCACTGTTGCTTAGTGGAAAGCTGGTTCATTCCTGAATTTAGTCGGTTGTGAATTCCTCCCTTGAGAGGATGTAAAAAAGGTAACCGAGGCAGCCAATTTGGTTTTATTTGTCCAACACCAAACCAAATCAACAATATTCCTGTGAAAATAGCCATAAACTGCCTGAGACTGCTGCCAATACCTGCTAATTGTCCACTAGCAACCACAATTGAACCTAGTCCTCCTAAAGCTGCTCCAACTAGGGTATAGCTTATCAATCTGCCAAAATTTAACAGAAGATGAAACTGAAACCCATTAACTGTTGCAGAATTACGCTCCTGCTGAGACAAAGCCAGAGCCACTGTTAAAGGACCGCACATCCCGACACAATGACCAAAACTTCCTAAAAACCCCAAGGCAATAATCAGCAGTAAATCTAACACTAGTTCAGTTTGGCAATAACTCTGTTACTTAATTCCTAGCAGATTCCTGAGTAAATTTTCAGTAATTTAATTAGTCTGACATCGTTAACAATCTATCGTTTTCTCTGAAAGACTATCCTGGTAATGCTGGAGAGATTCTGGAGTGATCGGAAAGAATATATTGTATGTCATATCTTGAATCGCTAACTCGTGATAATTCCAGCTAGACAGTTCCCGTTGCCAAAATAGAGAAGCTTAATTTTTAGTTCTCTTGATAATCAGCTAGCAGCATATTAGATTTTCATATTCTACCAAATATTGACAATATAATCAGGAGTTATGATTAGTCGACACCCAACCAAAATATAATTAAATCTATTAATTTTTTTTAAAATTACTAATACTATGGTGATGTTAGAAGAAAAATTGGGAATCAT
>JBCDEP010000236.1:0-6567 GCA_039179675.1 Cyanobacteria bacterium P01_G01_bin.67 | reverse complement strand
TTTAAAAAATTTAATTTGTAATCACTAGGTTTACCTTTTTTTGTTTTTGCTTCCTCTAGTAAACCAACTTGAATGTCTCTAAGAAAATCTAATTCTTCATTAATTTTTTTATTAATATCATTAAAATCGTATCTTTTAGTCAGTGCGTAAAAACAATATCTTTGACTCTCAAAAGGAATTGAAAAAAAGCGACTTAGAAATTTATCTGCCGTTATATACTTAAATATGGGAATATCATAATATGCTTGATGTGAATCATCAATTGCATTACGGGTATCGTTTAGACAGATCATTCTATAAAATTCAAGCACATCATTTTGCATTATTTCTAACAACTCTAAAGCTAATTGTGGTAACTTAGCTTCTATAGCTGATTGTCTAGCTATTTTGATATATAAGCAAAATTCTTTGAATTCTTCTAATTCTTTTCCTTGATATCCCAGACTTTTATAACCACCCATATCTTCAATGAAATATGGTAAGGTATCCGAACCTGGATTTAAGTCTATTTGATTATTAGCTATTAGGTCATCTATATAATGCTTTGCATCATCAAGTATCTCTTTTTTACTTTTAGAAGAGTACAAACCATTATCAGCTAGATGTAAAAAGATTCCTGTGACGTGCTTAATATCGCCAATATCTTTAAATATTCTTTCAGCATATTCATGTTCGACTTTTTCGAGTAAGATATCAAAATCTTCATCACTCAGATCCAAAAAATGCCATAGCTTCATCCAATTTGGTGTATTCTCATCAGCAAAATATTTACTATTTAAGATTGACTGTTCTAGTTCATGTTCATTAATCTTGCCTAGATCGAAAAAATCCTTCCACCACAAAAGGCTAGGTAAAGGGTCAAATATTGCTACGTTTGGAAAAAATTTATATTTATCAATAATTTTCTGTAATCTGATTGAATTTGGATCATCACTTTTTGAGTTAGATGCATACTCATTTAGTAAATTACAAATTTCTTGAGGCAGTAATTCTCCTCGCTTTATTTCGATAGAGAAAGCAATCAGTATTTGTAAAATATCTTTTAGCAACTCTATTTTGCTTTTTGCTGGCTTTGATAATCCTTGAAAAATCCGCTCAAAATCTAAAATTATTTGTTTTAAACTTCTTAAGTTTTGATATCCAGCCTGATGATAAATTTCTTCTATCAGTTTTGTATTTTTAGATAAAACACTTTTTATCTCCGAGTTATCAATTTCTTTAATAAAATCTTTCAACGCAGCATCGAGATCGCGACCAATATCAAAAGTCTTACCTATAAGCTTTTCTTTAATGTCTTTATAATTATTATTGTCTTCAAGTTTTGTTTCATTAGCTACCAGAATTACTTTTAATCCTTGATGTTCTACAAAATAGTTTATATATCCTAAAACATTACCAATATCTATTTTGCAACGTTCTAAATCATCAAAAATCAAAATACTTTCATCAGCTTTCTTAAAAGATTCAGGGAGATCGATTTTAGGAATCTGTAAACTGACATTACCATCATCTTTCCCATCGCTATTAAGATCGATTTTTAGTGAAGCCTTTAAAAACCCTTGAAAAATCTTACCTGTTATTGCCATTCCTTTTGAGGACAATACGGGATGTAGCTGCTGAAAAAATGAATTTTCTATTTCAGCAAAGCTAGTTATTCCGTACAAGCTTACGTATAAGAATTTTTGCTTTTTCTGTTCAAGCTTTTCTCTATATTTATTGATGAACCAAGTTTTACCGCATCCCCACTCACCTTTGAGTAAAACTGCAAAACCTGGTGCGTGAGATAAACCACAGTAATAATCAAGGTATTCTTCAATGTGCTTATTAATTTCGCTAATTGTTGGATCTTTCTGTTGACTCATATCTACTGTTATTGCCAAACATAAATCAAAATAAACAAAACAATCCAAATCACATCAACAAAGTGCCAAAATAAAGAAGTTGATTCTACGCCAAACTGTCCCCCTGCATAATTATTTGGCAAAAAAGAACGAGTCAGCATAATAGTTTGTAGCAGCACTCCCGTTGCAACGTGCAAACCGTGAAACCCAGTTAAAAGATAAAAAGTTCCGCCAAACACGCCAGAAGTAAAACCAAATTCTAGCCCCATCCATTCCACAGCTTGTCCATAGAGGAAATAGCTACCCATTGCCATAGTGAGTAACCAAAAGATGCGAAAACCCCAGAGATTTTCTTTATGTAAAAACTTCTCGGCAATATAAATCACAAAGCTACTGGAAACTAGAATCACTGTATTAATTGCAGGTTCTCTAATTTCCAATCCTTCAACTCCAGGAGGAAGCCAGTCAGTCATCGTAGTTTTGTAAATGATATAACCAGCAAAAAAGCTGAGGAAAATTACACTTTCAGACAACAGGAAGATAATAAAGCCCAGCATCCTATTATCTTCTTCCTCATGTTCGTGAGTTGCTGGGATTTCAAGCGCTCGCTTTAATTCTACGTTATCAATTGTACTTTCAGGACTAGTCATGATTGATTTTTACCTATTATCTAAAATTATCCGCCTAAATTCTCTGTCAACTTTTCATTTTTCCCATAACCATAAGGTTCAGCAATAACCATGGGAAGTTCTTCAAAGTTTTCATGTTCGGGAGGAGAAGAAACTAACCACTCTAAACCAATGGCTTTCCAAGGATTGTTACCTGCTGCTTTACCCGAAGTCCAAGAACTTACCATATTAAGGATGAAGGGAATAGTAGAAATACCGAGGAGAAATGCGCCTAAGCTAGCTAAGACATTCCAAAAGGCAAATTCGGGATCGTAGGAAGCCACACGGCGAGGCATACCCATCAAACCTACAGGGTGCATAGGTAAGAAATTTAAGGCTGTACCAGAAAAGGTTAAATAGAAGTGGAGTTTGCCTAAACCTTCGTAATACATTTTTCCTGTCATTTTAGGGAACCAGTGATAGATCCCTGCATAAATTCCAAAGGTAATGGTGCCATAAAGAACATAGTGGAAATGTCCCACTACAAAGTAGGTATTGTTGACGTGGATATCGATGGGCACAGACGATAACATAATACCCGTGATACCTGCGAAGACAAAGTTAATTAAACCGCCTAAAGCAAATAACATGGCAGTATCGAGACGTAGTTTGCCGCCCCAAATGGTGCCAACCCAGGCAAACACTTTAATGCCTGTGGGGACAGAAATCAGCATCGTACTAGCCATAAAGACAATCCGCATCCAGCCAGGAGTACCGCTAGCAAACATGTGGTGTACCCAAACGATGCCACTCAATCCTGTAATGATCAGAGAAGATACCGCCACGATTTTGTAACCGAACAAAGGCTTGCGGGCATATACGGGAAATACTTCAGAGAAAATCCCAAATACAGGCAAAACCATTACATATACTGCGGGATGGGAATAGAACCAAAAGAAATGTTGGAATAGTACAGGGTTACCTCCTTGGGCAGGATCGAAAAATGCGGTACCAATTGAGAGATCGAACAGTAGCATTACCGCCCCAGCAGTCAAAGCAGGCAAGCCATAAAGCTGAATTAACTGTGCCGCCATTACCGTCCAAACAAAAGCAGGAGTTTTAAACCATCCCATCCCAGGGGCGCGCATCCGAATAATGGTGGTAACGATATTCAACGCTCCCATAATCGAAGAGACACCAGAGATAGCTACTGCCAACAGCCAGATAAACTGACCATTAATTAAATTACCAGTAGGATTTTGTATGCTTTGGGGGGGATACGCCCACCAGCCAGACTGTGCTGGACCTCCAGGAACCAGAAAACTAAGGATCAAGAGAATACCCACTACAGGAATCATCCAAAATGCCACAGCATTAAGACGGGGAAACGCCATGTCCCTTGCTCCAATCATCAGCGGAACCAGGTAGTTGGCAAATCCAGACAAGACGGGAAACGTCCAACCAAAGAGCATGATTGTCCCGTGCATGGTGTATAGACCGTTATAGACAGTACGGTCTAAAAGATCTGGTTCGGGGGTAATCAATTCCCCTCGCATAATCATGGCAAAAACACCAGCGAGGAGAAAAAAGAAAAATGCCGTGACTATATATTGAATACCGATCACTTTATGGTCGGTACTAAAGCTAAAGTATTTGCGCCAACTCGGTGGCTTTTCAGGGATTAATCCTTGAGGTTCTGTGGTGACTGTCATTTAATTGTTAGTTGTTAGTATTTGCTAAAACTCTTTCTTTACTTATTACTTACTGGGCTTTCTAAATGAATAGACTACATAATTGAATTTAAAATTTAAACAGGCTAAGAGCTTATAGCTACGAACTAGCTAATTGAAACCGTAGTCTATTCAACTAAAACGATTAAGGATGATAATTAACCATCGGCGCAGGGGCGGGAACAACGGTTTTCCAGCCTGCGGAGTCTTCTTTTTGTTCTCTGCGGGCGTATTCACTCGCCGCTTGATTTGGTGCAGGAGTAGGGGTTAACTTGGCGGCACCCTTAAGCCAACGATCATAATCTGCTGGAGATTCCACTACTACATCTGCTTGCATCGCTGCAAAATAAGTACCGCTATATTGAGAATCCCGCAACCGATATTTACCTTCCAGGATCGGAGTAAATTCAAAGTCGATGGTTTTGGCGGGAATAATATCTTGCTTAACTCTGAAAGCAGGAATATAGAAACCGTGGATTACATCCTGCGATCGCAATTTTAAATGCGCCCTTTGATTGACAGGTAAATGTAACTCAGTGCTGGTAACGTTTTTTTCGGGATAGCGAAACACCCACGCCCATTGCTTAGAGTCTACTTCGATATTGGTCATGGGTGCGGTGGTAATGACTTCGGGATCTGCATATGCCGAATCTATGACCTGGGGTAAATGGGCAATCTCCTTAGATCCATGCAAATCCATCTGGTCGTAAGTTTGGTAGCTGAGGGTAGCAATGATAATTACGATCAAGAAGGGAATTACTGTCCAGATAATTTCCAGCTTAATATTTCCTTCAATGGGAGGACCATCACTAGTGTTGTAACGACCAGCGCGATTAAAGATGATGTTAAAACCAATTGCCAGAGTAACCCCGAGAAAAATGAAGGTACCAATAGCAGTCAACACGCTAAATAAATCATCATAGAGTATGGCTTCGACTGAAGCTTGGGGAGGAAACCAGGAGTAGGAGACCTGTCCCATCCAGAAGCTGGCGACCCCTAACAGTAAAGCAATCGCGCTTAGGGTTATAATTCTCTTACTATTCACCAAAAAACCTCATTTTAGGAGTGCATTAGGATCTTGTCCCATTCTCAATAAATTGCCTGCGGTGTTGTGAACGCCGAATTCAGCAGCAAGTTGTGCGCCCAAGGTACCGTGAACATACATTACAAACATAATTACTAAACCCGCTAGTAAATATCGCCACTGAACTTGACGACTAGTATCGTTGCGCCAGACATAACGTTGAAAGCCACGCCATACCGCCATGCCCACAATTGCCGCCAGGAGAAAAACTCCCCCTACCCCATGCCACAGCATGGTCTCCATCGCCTCTAAACCCCAGGCACTTTTAACATCTGGAGTAGAACCTACTAGCATAATCTCGTAAAAGCCGAAGGCTACGGTAAAAAAAGTAATGATTGCTGCCCCTAGCATGTTGTACCAACCGACATCAAAGAAGTTGGAACGGGTTGCAGGAATTGCTAAATATTTGAATACTACCTTGTCAAACGGGAATAAGACTCCGACAATATCAAAGGCAATACCAATAATAAACAAGCCCAAAGTCAGATGGACTAAATTAGGATGCATTGGTATTCCATAGGGTAGACCATTTACTCCTAGTTGCCCTGATAGCTGATCGATCAATTCTGAATTCATTTACTGTTAACTGTTAACTGTTGACTGTTGACTGCTACAAAATTCCTTCCTTGATTGCTTCCACTACTTGAACTGTGTGTAAACCATAGACCCAGACTAATTCGTCACCGAGATATACTTGGTAAAACACTAATCCCGTTAACAGGAAACCTATTCCCAAATAAGCTATGGGCATCTTTTTAGGGTCTTGGGAACGAATTACATAACGCCAAGCTGTAATTGCCGCAATGATTCCTGACAAAGACCAACCAATAATACTGTGTAGGTTTAAGATTGGTTCTACCGCATCATAGGCGATCGCTAAACCTGCCTCAATCTGACCAAAAACAATGGCAATAAAGATAGAAATAGTCGCGAAGAACATATTCCACCAGCTAACCTCATAGAGTCTATAGTTTTTGCTGAAATAACCCACAATATCGCAGACAAAAGCAAATAAAACCATCGCAATCACGAAATGAACCACAATCGGGTGAATTGTGTCGGGATAGGGTAAGTTATGGTCGTTAAGTGGTGGTAGTAAGTTTTCAAACATAGTTATTTATCATAGTAATTAGTAACCAATAATCTATGGTTGATCAATTACAATTGTTTTTCATTTATTTAATAGTTTCTTGAGCTGCTTTTTACTCGATAATCCAACAGATTCAAGTTTTACACATTTTTAATGTTAAGCGAAAAAAATAAGAGCAATCCCATTTTTTCTAATTTATTTAAGACTTCCTGCT
>JBCDEP010000182.1:0-11855 GCA_039179675.1 Cyanobacteria bacterium P01_G01_bin.67 | reverse complement strand
ATTAACTTTTGGGTAAATTACCTCAAAAATTATACATTGATTCTTAAAATTAATAATTAAAATTAGCTGAGTCTAAAAGATGAAAATTAAAATACAGTTATTATATTTATTGATCTTAATCAGAATTTTTAGAATACTTTAGATTGAATAATTATTATTAGCAGAAAAACATAAAAATACCGTCCAGTTCAATTGTACTAGACGGCTTAGTATGGCAACTCTACAATTTATATGGTGTGAATTTACATTCCAGAGCCAACACCAGCATAGGCACCGTAGAAAAAGATGCCAACGACAGCGATTACGCCCATTCCAGCTACTGTGGCAACAATCCACAAGGGAATTCTTCCTTCTGCAAACATTCTGATTGATCCTCTTGCTATTAAAGTTTATATCGGTTGAGATAATACTGTTATTTTAGTTAAAGAAGTAACTAGAGAACAGAATGCCTAGAACAGCAATCAGCAGCAACCCTAAGTAAAGGGAAGTACGATTTAGTTCTACTGGCTGTCTGTTGGGGTTTTGTTTCTTTTCCATTTTTTTTACTTATCTTTGGATAAATTGCATAGCGGCGATCGCGCCTAGAAAAAAGACAGTAGGTACTGCCAAAGTGTGAACTGCTAACCATCTGACCGTAAAAATAGGATATGAGATGGGTTGATTAGGACTATTGCTTGTCATGTTGCTTTACCTGTTTTGTCAACTACTATATATCTATTGATTGAATTCCTTAATTTGCTCTTTCGCCTCAAAGCGATCGCTAATTACAGGAACCTCAATTCTTTCTTGAGTAAAGTACTCATTAGGACGAGGAGTTCCGAACGCGTCGTAAGCGAGTCCAGTGCTAACAAATAACCACCCAGCTACAAATAGCATGGGAATAGTGATGCTATGGATTACCCAGTAGCGAACACTAGTAATAATGTCAGAAAATGGACGCTCTCCAGTATCACCTGCCATATTGTGTTTCTCCTTATTAAAAGTTTTAAAGTTCTATTTACATAATACGAAACAAGGGTAACTGCCTACAACTAAACCGTAGTATTAAACCACAGTAATTAAGCAGCAGTACCAGCTTCGGGAACGTATTTTAGTAGTGTCCCTCTTTCTCCCAAGATAAATCCTTTCTGGGGCGAGATAAATACTACTTTATAAAAGTTCGAGGGTGCATCCTCAACATCACGATCTTTTGACCATGTTTGACCACCATCAGGACTAACTAATAGATTAGCACTTCCCCCTGCCAACCAAATCTCTTCAGGAGTGCGATATGCCACATCCAAGAATCCCCAACTGGCAGAAAATTCAGGATAAATTGGCTCGCCCCACTCATCGTAATCTTCGGTATCACTAAATTGTACCTGTCCACCACGAGCTAATAACCAAAGACTTCCATCTTGGTTAAAACCCATATTTTGTAAACGACGTGAAGAAGTTCTTTGATGCGGAGTCCATTCAGTTGAGCCAGGCTCCCAAGTGGAGAAGAAGTTCCCTTTGGCAGAAACAGCGACATATCTACCATCACTTGAACGATGAATACTTCTAGCGACTCCTACAGAACCCTCTACTAAGGCTTTCCAATTTTTACCACCATCCTCAGTTTTATAAATTGCACCTAAATTAGTTACCATTTCAGCGGTTGACTTTCCTAGGGCAATAATATCGAGAGGAGAGCCTGGAAGCTTAGAACTTAGAGGAATGCGTGTCCAACTATCTCCACCATCCTCAGTATGAAGCAAAATCGAAGGTTGACCGACAATCCACCCCTCATCACCATCAAAACTAATGGCTTCTAAGGTTACTTTCTCATTATTTAATTCAATTGCCTGTTGCGTCCAAGTTTCTCCTCCGTCTATTGTTTCAAATAGAGTTGCTTGGGTCCCGACCAACCAACCCCGATCTGAGTCACCTACAAAGGCAAGATCAGAAAAAATCGCCTCAGAAGGAAGGGTCAATATCTTCCAGGGGTTGGTGATGGTAGAAGGAACTCGACTACAGCTAATACAAAATATACAAACAGCAAATAATACAGCTACTTGTTTTAGTTTCTTAATCAATGAACTCATAAACGTTTTTGTGACTGGTTAAGGCGGATTAAAGCAATGTTTGGCTATCGATAGACAAAATAACTCAAGCAAAAGAATCAGTGAGACCTCTCTCGCTTCCACCATCAATATCTCAGGTCAAGTTATGTAGACTAGTTTAAACCGTAGAGGCTAAGGAAAAATAGAAAGCCTAAACCCAATGCCCCAAAAATCAAGATGTTTTTCTGGGAAGGAGTCAGACGATTGATTCCAAAACCGTAATCTAAATTTTCGGCAAAGCCAGAGGGTGCACCCTGTGCGCCAATATTGACAAACTGAGTTTTACGAACCCCGCACACAGGACAACGCCAGTCATTTGATAGTTCGGTAAACAGCGTTCCCGCAGGAACCTGCCCCTGATTATCTCCCTTTGATGGAACATAGACATAGCCACAAGAGCGACATTCATAGCTCGGCGGAGCCTGCTCAGCTAGGGTTTTCTCTTTTGACAGAGATTTTTCCTGGGCTTGCGTTTCTTCTGGTACTAATTGTTCTTCTTTAGCTGGCTCATTCATTGCTTTATGTTAAGCAAATATTAAAATATCTTTCTTTTATGAATTATCGCATAAAAAGTACAGGGGATTATCAGGATGAAGGATTGTGAGGAAATGTATTAAGAGAAAATCAATAAAGCGATCGCACTTCAACCGAATATTTATGAGAGATATTCTTCCCAACAAAGTTGATTTACCAATTGTCTGAGCCAGGGTTACTATTTACGGTTAACCTCCGCTGATTTTGGCTTTGTAACCTAATTTAGTTAGAGATTCTAGCAATCTTTGTTTATGGTCTCCCTGAATCTCCAAGGTATTTTCTTTAACTGTACCGCCACTACCACACTGGCTTTTGAGCTTTTTTAACAGCTTACTCAAAGTTACTGAATTGTGTTGAAATCCTGTAATTACTGTAACAGTTTTGCCTTTTCGTCCTGATCGTGTAGCTTGTATTCTGAGATCCTGCTGATTAGGTGGCAAATCAGGAACACCACGTTGCAAAGCTTGGGAGTTATCCGTACCGAACTCTTGATATGCAATACGATTCTGATTCGATTTACGTTTTGCCGCCATGTTTCAATCTAGTTTTTAGGTGTAGATATATCTCAAGTATCGTCTGATTGCCGACCTTTTTCAATAATTTGGCTTTTTACCGAATCGTTAGGAAAATTGCTATATGATATTCATGCAATTGAGGAAAGTGAAGAAGTAGCTATGTCAGTAGGCAATGAACCATCAGAAATTTTAGAGCAAAAACTCTTTTACAAAGGACGCAAGTTTAATTATGAAGTGATCAAGTTGCGTTTACCCAATGGTGTTGCAGGAGAATGGGAATGCATTCGGCATCCTGGAGGTGCTTTGGCAGTTCCCGTTACAGCTGATGGTAAATTTGTCTTGGTTAAGCAATATCGTTTCACTGTTGCAGGTCGATTGCTTGAATTTCCTGCGGGAACAGTTGAGGCTAACGAATCTCCTTTTGAAACCATCAAACGTGAAATAGAAGAAGAAACAGGTTATAGAGCTAGCCAATGGCAGGATATGGGTAAATTTATCCTCGCTCCTGGATATTCTGATGAGTATATTTATGCTTTTTTAGCCCAAGGTCTAGAAAAGTTAGCCACGCCGCCACAGCAAGATGAAGATGAAGATATTGAAGTGGTCTTGATGACAGAATCAGAATTGGAAGCAGCTATCTTAAATGGCGAACCGATAGACGGAAAATCGATCGCCTGTTTTTATAGGGCAAAAGCATATCTTGCTCGGTAAATGAATTTGAAATCTGCATTATGGCGATCGCTCTAGATAATCTCATAAAAAAGTAAAAAAGCCTATGATTTTAACTCAATTGTTAAAAACCATAGGCTAAAAAATAGCTATTAAATTCTGAAACTAGACTACAAAAATTAATTAACAGTCAAACTAGAATTTGAAAGTAGTTCTCACCACACCAACTACAATGGCATCATCATCATTACCATCAGGATTGACTAGAACATAAGCACCAGGAGTAATTAAAATGTTGTCGTTGACAGGGTACTTATAAAGAGCTTCAACTAAGAAAGGAGTCTCATCATCTTCTCCCAGAGGACTGTCATTCTCAACGACTGTGGGAACAACACCACCACCAACTGACAGCGCAGAACCTTCTTTAACTAAATCCAAGAAGGAAACACTACCAAAAACTGTATAAAGTGTCGCACTATTATCAGCACCACCTAGTTCATCCGCTAAAGAAACAGCACCATTTAGAGTAAAGTTAAATCTGCCAACATCAAACGAGCTAGATAAACCAAACTGATCGGCAGACGTATCAACATCCCCAAAAGGCTCTTCCGCTAACTCAGAACCAGTACTACCAGTCAAGTTTACATCTTCTTCAGTTTGGAAACTACGTAGGTAAACTAAACCCACACTCAGATTCTCAATGGGATCAAATTCAATTTGGGCACCTGTGGTAAAGGAACCATTGAAAATACCTTCTCCTTCATCTGGCTCGTTACTTTCGCCATCTTCAGTGAGATACAGAGCCGTTACTGTAATCTTGTCATCCAAGAATTTGACGCTACCGCCAATACCAGATCCTTCAGAACCACCAGCACGATATATGATGGGATTACGACGGCTGAAACGGGATAACGCTCCAGTACCACTAGAAGCAAGTACGGGGTTGTGGACATCAAATATATTATTGATATCTAAACCTTCGGTACCAGCATAGAGGGTAATTTTATCGTCAAAGAGACGAGTTCGATAGTACAAGTCATTGATTTCGATATCGTTACCGTTATTAGCATCAAAACCAAGACGAGCAGAATCAAGACCGATACCGCCTTCACCGATTTCTTCGTCAAACTCAATTACGTTTCCTGCTTCGAGTCTAGTTCTTAAACGATCTTTTCCTGTGAAACTAGAGTCAAAGTTTAAACGAACACGATCACTGAATGTAGTTTCAGTAGGATCGTCTTGACCGTCAACGTCACTGAAGGAATCAATTACCGCAAAGATAACTTCACCATTCAGTTTAGTAGTGGTAGAAAACTGGTTATCTTCGAGGACAGCAGCACGGCTTTCTAGTTCATCTACTCTGCCACCAACCGTAGCTAACTCTGCTTCAAATTCTTGAGATAAGCGATTGAGTGTATCTAGGTCTTCTTGACTAACAGAACCTTGAGAAGCAATCAAACGTTCAATTTGATTTAAACAAGAGTTTAAACCCGCTGCAAACTCATAACGAGTTAGAGCCTGACTTCCACGATAAGTTTGGTTAGGGAACCCAGCAATACAACCATAACGGTCAACTAAGCTTCTGAGAGCTTCGTAAGCCCAATCTGTGGGGGATACATCTCTCAATTGATTGACATTAGTTACCTGAGACTGGGAGTTATTCTGTCCCATCTGACGGTAATTATTAATTTGCTCTAAAGTTTGTTCTACACCTTGTTGGTTACCTGAAACTTGCTCCGCACTTGCACCGCTAGCGGCAAATAAAGAAGCAGCAAACACAACAGGAGCAACTTTTAAAGTTTGCCAAAATAGTTTAGCCATATTCAAATTTCCTCAACACACCTAAAATACAAAATGCTCACAGAATCTGTAGCAACAATTACAACTATAACGAATCTCCAATTCAAATTACCATTGAATTTATCAATGTAAAGATCAACATGGAGATGATTAAAGTTATAAACAGTTCTGATCAGGAAAATACTAACTAAGCAAATTAATGAAGTGATTAAGACTTAGTAAAGCGAAAGTTAACCTACAACCAAAACATTGTAACTACGAGCTAATTGAAACATAGCAATGAGTCTCAACGTGCGATCGCAGGTTATTGAGCCATGTATGTCAAGAATTGACTTGCAAGTTTAGCAATATTTAATTCTTGGTTTCGACAAAATGACTACAAAAAAGATGTTCACTGTAGTAAACATTGGTGATTTATGGCAGTTTCTCAAGCAACACAAGATTGTGCATCAAACTATAAGTAGGGGAGATAACCTCAAGCTAAACCCTCAACTTTGGGAGTTAAGTATATTGAACATCTACAAATAACTAGAATCCAGAATTAGAGATAATATATGTGACTGGCACACTCAACTTTAATTTCTCTTACCCGTAACAATGTACGTAACTCTTTGGCTAATATTCGTAGCGTGATCTGCCATTCTTTCTAGATGACGAATAATTAAACCTAAGAGCAAAATTGGCTCAACTACTCCTGGAACATCCTGTTGAAAAGCGATCGTCTGATACAGACGCTCGTAAGCATCGTCCACAATATCGTCATATCCTTTGACTCTGGCACCAGCGCTTGAGTCCAAATCAGCTAAAGCTACGAGGCTAGTAGCCAACATTAGCTGAGCATGTTCGGACATTTCGGCAATTTCAGGTAGCAACTCTGGAGGGGGATATTTCATCAGCTTGACTGCCATTTCAGTCAAATCTTGAGCACAGTCCCCAATTCGTTCCAAGTCCCGCACCAGCTGCATAAAAGCACTAAGCATACGTAAATCCTGAGCGACAGGTGCTTGGAGGGTCATCAGAGTCGCACAATCTGATTCAATTTGCCGATAATAAAGATCAATCTGACGTTCGATTAAGATTATCTGCTCAATAGCATCAACATCTCCTTCAAATAAGGATTGATGACTTAAACGAAAAGATTGTTCTACAAGAGTTCCCATGCGCAGAACTTCCTGCTGCACTCGCCGAATAGAACGCTCTAATTGGTTGGCTTCTTGGCGATTTGCTTTGGGGGATAAAGTCACTGACCCTAATATCTACAATAATTGAATAAAAATGGCAACATGTTTCATTATTCATAGCAAAAAAACTTAAATTTTGCTGTTAAATTGTATTCAAATTAACCAAAATCAGGTATAAGTTTACTTTCGGTCAGTTGGTAGAATAATTTCTAACCAGGCTCCCCCTATTTCAGGATGGTTTTTGGCAGAAATTACACCACCATGAGCTTGGATAATTTGCTCAACGATCGCTAAACCCAATCCGCTACCACCTCCCACAATAAGTTGATTTTGTTGTTCTCGTAGGCGAGATTTATCCCCACGGTAGAGTCGCTCGAAGATATAGGGGAGGTCTGAGGCATCAAATCCCAAACCAGAATCGATCACATCAATTTTAATACGGCTTATGCTAGATGTTGCAGAGGGGCTCAGAGGCAATACTTGAACTAAAATTTCCTTCTCTGGGGGATTATGCTTAATCGCATTGTCCAAAAGGTTCAGAAAGACCTGAATAATCCGAGCTTTGTCCGCCGAGATTATTATATTGCGATCGCCACCATAAGCTAGGCTGACATCTTTTTTATTAGCGATGGGTTCTAAGGTTCGCCAGACTGACTGGACTAGATCGTAGAGCCGAATGTTCTCATATTTCAATGCACGATTAGGGGCAGCTTCTAATTGAGTTAAGTCCAGCCATTCCTGTACCAAGTCGATCAGACGGTTAGTTTCCTGAAGCATCTGCTCAACCCAACGGCGTTCAGGATCTTTTAAGCGCCGCTGTAAGTTTTCCGCTACCAAGGAGATTGAGGTCAGAGGAGTACGCAGTTCATGAGTTAAATCAGAAAAAGTGCGATCGCGGGATTGAGATAAATCTAATAGTGGCTGTCGATTTTCGATAAAAACTCCCACCTGCTGATTCGATAAGGGAAAACCATGACCCTTGAGAGCGATCGATTCGACTATTTTCTTTAGTGGTTGTTGGTCACTAGTGCTTTGATTAGAATCTTGGGGAGAAACATAACGAGTAAAGTAAAAAATCCACTCTTTGCTGTGACAGCGTTGGGAGCGGCGAGTTTCTTCGATTAATAAATCCAGGTCATAGGAACGAACCAATTCTAATAACAGCCGAACCCTCAAAGATCTTCGAGGATCAATACGCAGCAATTCCTTAGCGGTTAAGTTGCAGCCGAGAAGCTGATTGTCGGCATCTACTTGCAGGTAGCCAATGGGGGCTTGTTCAATTAGATCTTGCCAAGTTTGTTTATCTTGTTCTAGCTGTTTTCGTTGGCGATCAAGATCGCTCAACTCTCGACGAATCAATGATTGCAAAGGCAACGACACTTCTCCATCTTCCTCTCGGGAATAGGAACGAAGAGTATTCTTTAGTTGTCGCTTAAAGCGATATTGCTGGGTGGCATAGATGCTCAGACCAACTGCAAGTCCCAAAAGAAAGTTTAAAGCTGTCACGGGATAGTTTTAATTCATCTGAGCTAACTTTAACAAAAGCATTTTGTCAAGAACATATTTCTCAGAATTAAGCGTTAATCTCTGATCGGGAAATGTCCCATTAAAAACTTCAGAAGTTCCATCAAGAAAGTTAGAGTTAGGAACTATAACTTAGCCAAAGCGGTAGCCAAAACCCCTCACGGTAATCAAATATTCTGGCTGACTCGGCTCTACTTCCAATTTTTCACGCAACCACCTGATATGAACATCAACAGTTTTGGTATCCCCTAAAAAGTCTGCTCCCCACACCTGCTCAATTAACTGCTCTCGCGACCACACTCGACGAGGATAGCTCATAAATAGTTCTAATAACCGAAATTCTTTGGGAGATAAACTGACCTCAATACCCCGCACAATTACTCGGCATTCTTCAGGGAAAAGACTGATTTCGCGATATTTCTGGACGGAACTAGGAGTTGAGCTGCTATATCTTTGACGACGTAACAAAGCGCGACAGCGAGCTATTAGTTCCCGCATGCTAAACGGCTTAGTTAGATAATCGTCTGCTCCCACTTCTAGACCAAGCACGCGATCAGTTTCACTACTTTTAGCACTAATAACCAAGATGGGAGTAATGTCTCCTTGATAGCGTAATAAACGGCAGATATCTAAACCATTTACTTCTGGAAGCATTAAATCCAAAATAATTAGATCTGGAGTTAATTTATCGCGGCTGAAATCGGGACTTTGCAACATATTTAAAGCGGCTCTGCCGTTGCTAGCAGTATGAACCTCGTAACCTTCCTCTTCCAAAGCTACTACAACCATATCCCTAATTAGGTCTTCATCCTCAATTAAAAGAATACGGTTAGTTTGGGCTAGCTTAGATTGATCGGAAGCTTTGGTAGTTTGTAGAGAAAGCATAAATAGATACTTTTTATTGTCCGTACTATTACATATACACTGATAACGTCAAAGATGAAATATGGAAAAGATTAATTTCTCAAATTCTGATTAAAACGGGTAATTCATTTAGTTAAACCAAGCTTAACCAAATCATAACGTTATGCCAAATGCAAAAATTTAACGTTATTGCATAAGGAAATCGCACCTTGTTTAATAGTAACTGAACAATGTTGATCTGTATATCAACCTAAGTATTGCTATTTAAAACTGTATTTAAGGCTGTTCCGAATATAGCTGGTAAATCGTCTGTTAATCAGGTATATCGGTTCAGCTCAAGCTCGAATCATGGTTTGCCTTTTCTGGCTTGACAAGCTTTATTTTTGGTGACTCAACATAGGCGATCGCTTCTTGTAAGGCAAAAAGCCTTTCCTGGAAACAGTTCTCCGCAGGTAAGAGGTTAAACAATTTCATTTTATAGAGTCTTTCTTTGACTTTTCCTTGTGCTCCTACCAGAAATACTTGCTGTTGGTTTTCACAAGCATCTTTAACCATATTTTCGATCGCGAGGGATGCCGTGACCCCCAACAAAGGTACATCACTAAGATCCAAAATCAAAACTTTGTATTTTCTAACGATGCCCATGCGCTGAGAAATAGTTTTTGCGGCGCCAAAGCTCATGGGACCAGTCAGATTAAAGAGTAAGATTCTGCCTCTGGCTCGTTTCAGAATATGTCGTTCCGCAAGATTTAGATCTGTATCATCATCAGGGTTAGTGATCGCTTGTACTTTGTTGCTTTGGATATCACTCAGGCTTTTGATCGTGAGCAAATTAGCAAAAAACACTCCTACTGCTACAGCAATAATCAGATCGACAAACACAGTCAAAAATAAAACCAGATACATTAAGCCTGTAGCCTTAAGAGAAATTTGATGCGCTCGCTTCAGAAAACTCCAGTCAATAATATCGATCCCGACCTTAATTAAGATCCCTGCCAAAACCGCTTCAGGTATGTTTGCCGTCAGTTCACCTGCTCTCAAAACTATAACTAACAAAACCACAGCGTGGATCATCCCAGAAATCGGTGTCTTGCCCCCAGACTTAACGTTAATTACGGTTCGCATAGTTGCTCCTGCCCCAGGAAGCCCGCCAAATAAACCCGAGATGAGGTTGCCAATTCCTTGTCCAATGAGTTCGCGATCGCTATCGTGTTGGGTATGGGTAATATTATCAGCGACTAAGGAAGTTAATAAAGAATCAATCGATCCCAAAACAGCCAACATCAAGCTATAGCCAAAGATGGAGCGCAACTGGTTGAGGTCTAGAGTGGGTATTTGTATACTAGGCAATCCACCAGGAATGTCGCCAATTAAACGTAGACCAGCATCTGGGAAATAATGCCCCATAAATACTGCGGCGATGGTGCCCACAATCAAGGCGATTAAGGGAGAAGGTATCAGTCGAGTAATAAATCTGGGACAGAAAAAGACAATCAATAAGGTCAAGATTCCCAAGGCTGTATTCGCCTGGTGAGCTTGAGTGAAAAATTCAGGAAACTGTCTAATGGACTCGACGACATCTGCCGAAGCCTCATGCCCCAGAAAAGGACCAACTTCCAACAGAATAATAATTACTCCCACCCCAGACATAAAGCCTGAAATTACGGTATAAGGCATCAGGGTAATATATTTCCCCAAGCGCATTAAGCCAAAGAGAATTTGAAAAATTCCCCCCAGCATAATCACGGTAAAAGCGATCGCCAAGCCATTTTCAGAATTGTTAGCTGCTACCCCAGAAAATACTGTCCCCACTACCACCGTCATCGGACCTGTGGGACCAGAAATCTGAGATGGAGTTCCGCCAAACAGGGCGGCAAAAAAGCCGACGATAATCGCGCCATACAGACCAGCGATGGCGCCAGCCCCAGAAGATACGCCGAAAGCTAATGCCAGAGGCAAAGCGACAACCGCAGCAGTAATTCCGCCAAATAGATCGCCGCGAATGTTTTTGGAATGGAGACCGTTAACCAGCTGCATATAATATAAATTAGATAACTGACTTATTTAGGTGAATTAATATAGATGGGATAAATTTGTGTTGTAGAACAAGAATTCAAGGGAGGAAAAAAACAGGAAATAACCACTCAAGTTGACCAGCTCTGGTTGCTGATGACGGATTTAAGTCGAATAAGACTGAACATAAATCAAGTTCTTCTATTGAAGAAGAGTAACAACATCATTGTTAGGGCGATGGTTCACCAAATACGATTAATTATTTCTAAAAAATATATCTCCTATAAATACTTCCAATCGATCCCAGCTGTTTTCGCTGGTAACCATTCCTACTGCTAGGCTACCCAATAAGATAAAAATGAACCATTAGCGGATTTTAGCCAAACCGCCATCATGCCCATACATAAATAAAGAATAAAACTTGCGGATTTTAAGATATTGGAGAGAATCAGACTAGAGTCCATAATTTAATTTACAGCTAGGATTTAAATTTAACTTTCCTACAATTAGCTGTGGGGAAATCAATGGCAAATTAAAAAGTAACAATTTAGTTTTATTAAAAAAATATTTTAGAAATTATCTTCGGCAAATCAAGTCTCAATACTTTTTTAATCATTCAAGTTTCTGATTCAAGAACTATTAAACTGCAAACATTTACCTTAATTAGCCTT
>JBCDEP010000006.1:0-69982 GCA_039179675.1 Cyanobacteria bacterium P01_G01_bin.67 | reverse complement strand
CGAAGGCGCTTATGACCTAATTATCCGAAATGCAAGCTTAGCAGATAGTAGATTAATTGTACGTAAACTAGCTGCTGACAGGCGGCTGCTTGTGGCTTCTCCCGCCTATCTCGAACAATATGGTATTCCTACTACACCAGATGATCTCGCAGCGCATCGATGCGTCACACTTGGAGAAACAAGATGGAAATTTGAAGACGGACAAATCATTAGCATTTCGTTCTCGAACACCGTTAACGATGGTGAGGCAATGCGAAAAATGCTTGAGCAGGGAATGGGTATTGGCATGAAGTCCGTTTGGAATGCTAGCGAAAGTCTAAAGTCTGGGCTTCTTGTTGAAGTGCTGCCAGAATTTCCACTCGTCACAGAAGCGTCTATCTGGCTACTTTATCCAAGTCGCCAGATTATTGCACCAAGAGTTCGCGTAATGATTGAATTTCTAATCGAACAGCTTCAGCCGATTCCACCCTGGGAGCGTTAGAGAGAACCAAATAACTGAGAAAAAGATTGTCAATACAAATCTCCCCCTGTTCGACTTGAGCGGGAATTATACTTACCGAACCAACGTTATTGATTTTCTGTTGACCAAGACCATCTAACTCACACTCTTGTCTGGTTTTGCTAATCGCCAAACAAATAATATGATGCTCGTTGATGTGGTTAGACGTTTCGCAAGCATTGTAACGATAGTAGTCAAACTTTATTCCTTTTAATACCAAGTCTTGAGTAGAAAGCAGAGGCTCATAAGAAAGAAGTTGAGATCACGTAGTGCCAGGCTTTGCCTGATCGCGACTGAGAATCAAAGTGGTTGACTATAAGCGGTTTATTTTTATTCATAACGTGAGTTGCTGAAAGTAGCAGCAAATTTGGTTAAGCTACCTTATATTTAGTCTATAAAAATTACTCAGCCTTGAGTCAAACTATTCGGTTTTTTCGGGCGATCGCTTCTTGAGCTAAGATGGAATCACGTCGTACTTACCCTCTGTCCGCACATAGATGATGCACTCCTCCTCCGCTTCGCACGAAGCTTGATGCGCTGTTTCTCCATCCGAGCCAAAATAACTGCCTGGTTCTAAAGTTTTTTCCTCTGTCTCGCCCGAAATTTGGTATTGGGATTTACCCTGAACCATTACAGCGCGGAAGATTGAGTCTTGGGTACGTATTTTGCCAGTAAATCCAGTAGGTAACTTAACAAGAGTTCCATTTAAATCGCCATCCTGCGGATTGCCCCAAAGAAAAGCGACCTTTGCTTCATCGGCAGGAGAAGACGTTTCAGAGCGATCAATCCAGGTGATGTTCGATGCGTCTAGCCAAACGATATTTGATTTGTCCACATTAATCGGCTTTTCACCATTATCAAACGCTTCCTCAGTAGGAAGGACGAGATACGGTCCTTCGTCGATCTCTATGTATGCCAGGTTTTTGCTGTCATCAGCAGAGGTAATATGTACATCTCCTGCTGGCTGCATCCAAAAAGAACCTGCTGGCAGCCACATATTCTCGGTATTAGGATCGTCGTTGTGAATGAGTCCACTAATGACCACTCCTCGGTAGGTGATATTGTGAATGTGAGGTGGGGAAGAGAAACCGTCCACAAATTCTACGAGGAAGCCTGACGCTCCAGAGCCAGTGCGATCGCCCCAAAGACTACCAGCCCTGGGGCTTTGGTCGCCACGAGCGGGGTTTAGCGGACTCCACTCGACTTCAGACATTAAGACAACTTCGGGTTTCGATGCGGTGCTTTGGGATGTGACCTGCGTGCTACCCCAGACGGTTACCAAAATTGCTAGTACGAGTGATATAAACGTTCTTATGTTCTTCATTTTCTTGACTCGTTCGAGCTTTTCATCCGAGCTAGATGTAACAATTATTTTGAGTTTCTTAGCAATCGTTATTGGCTGTTAATAAGGAGCATAAACTGTATATTAAAAGTGAACAAGTACGCACATTTTTGATACGTAGTACCTTTTTGTATACTTAGGGAGTTTGTTAATGGCTCATAGTAAATACGATTGCAATTTAGGTTGTCCTGTTGAAGCTGCGTTAGAAGTCATTGGCGGAAAATGGAAAGGTGTTATTCTTTACCACCTATTATCAGAGACAATGCGCTTCAACCAACTGCGTCGTTTGATGCCAGAAGTAACCCAGAGAATGCTCACAAGACAGCTTCGCGAACTTGAAGCAGACAATTTAATTTCGAGAAAAGTATACTCAGAAGTTCCACCGAAAGTAGAATATTCGATGACAGAGTACGGCAAGACACTAACACCTGTAATTTATGCTCTTCAGGCATGGGGCTTACAATATTTGGAAAAATAGCGAGTCAAGCACAACGATAGATACAGTTGTTTCTTTGACAATTAATATATAAAAGTTTGTCGATTTCTTTCTTTCTTCTTTCTGCTCGAAATTTTAAAATCGTGCCAAAAAGTCAACTACTATAAGTAGAAATCTACATTCAGAATGTATGTCTGAAACAATCGCGATCGCCAAGCTCAAATCATCAGATTGGTTATTAACCTGGAAAATAATTGAACCTGTATTCCGTTCTGGTGAAACTTATGCGTTTGCACCTCAAATATCGGAAACTGATGCCCGCAAAGTATGGGTGGAAACGCTATCCACTACCTACATAGCCAAAAATAATGATGAGATACTGGGAAAGTACTATATTAAGCCCAATCAGCCAGCACTAGGTTCTCATGTTTGTAACTGAGGCTATATTGTTAGCGAACAATCTAGAGGCAAAGGTGTAGCATCGTTAATGTGCCAACACTCTCAAAGTGAAGCAAAAAGAATGGGTTACTGAGAATCGAAGTGGTTAACTATCAGCGGTTTATTTTTATTCGTAAAGACTCACTTAATTGATAAACTTTTAATTCTGGGAGACTGAGAGAACAGGAATCATTGGATTACTAATATCTTCCTAGTTCCGTAAAAATTTCATCATTTCCTCAGCATAACGATATCCCAGTCCCAGCGAACCTTGTTCGTCAAAGTGGATGTTATCAGACTGATAACTAAGACCTTGGGATGAAACAACGCCAATCAAGTTGCGGGTATTTTTCAGACTGTCAATAATCTGGTTGTGGTCTTCATACTGGGGTACGGGAACTAGATTACCGAAAATAAAGGGTACATTGCTATCTAGATCTTGACGAAAATTAAGGACTACGTTTTCCACCGCAGGCTTCCAGTAAGAGGCTGCATTATCACTTTCTCCCTGGTGGAACAGCACACCAGCTAAAGTGCCGCCACCTTGGTTCAAGACTTCCCGTGTACGGCGCACGCAATGTTCATAAATGTTACTATCACCAGTCTGAAAATCGTTTCCATAAAAGTTCATGTTGACCATCGTGCCCTTTGCGTAAGATTGAATCGAACTGCCTGGGATGGAACAGTTCAGCACGTCAAATTTCTGTTGCGGAAATTGCTGCACCATTCTCTGTAAGAAGCTATTCATCAGGCTAGCTTTGCCGTCTCCGTTGTCCTTCCACTGTTCACAAAACGGAACTAGTGTCTGGGTGAATTTCTCTCCGCTGTTAGACGTAGACTGGATATATTTTCTGATATTGGGGTGCTGGGTCAGATAGTCTTGAGTATCCTGGATATCAGCTGCACCACAGGCATTAGATTGCCCCATTAAGACAAATACTAGCGGTTTGGTGCTAAGTTGCCCATTACTTGAAATGGTCTGAGATGCATTGGCGATTGGCTCTGCGAGCGCCCGAAGGGCGCTCGCATTATCTCTATTGCCTTGTGCTAAAAGGAAAGTACCAATAAAATTGCGCTTCGTATTCAACTTTGTGGATATTGAGCTATCAGCGGTTGCTTGTGCCACTATGGAACTAAATTGAAACAAACTTCCAACCAAACTACAAGCCAGAGAAAAGAATAGACAAATATGTGGTTTTGCTTTCACTTTAATACACCTTAACAGTCAATGATGTTACTGAGCATATTTTACAAGTGTCTTGTGCTACAAATAAGTTCTTAGGATAATCTTTTTCAATTTGGTGGAGAAAATAGACTTTAATAAGCAGGCTTGTCGGTTAAGAATGTCTTCTCTGTCTTAGTAAGTTTTGATCTTTATCTATTAATATCTTTTTCGCTTTGCCAATCTCGAATATAGTCATTTCTAAGCTGCATACACGATCGCTTTCTCTAATCAGCTGGCTGTAAACCCTGCGATCGCCTTACCCACTGCAATGACGGTATTAATTAAATACTCATTAAAAAACAGAGGAGAATAATTTCCCCTCTGCTAATTATCTATCAAATTGATTTAGAAACTTGAGAATCTAGATCCACCCTTTACTTAAAGTTTCAACTTACAGAAGAAAAGTAGACTTTAGACTTAACAGGATCAGGAGTCATAGTTTGATCTCCTTCTTCCCATCCCGCAGGACAAACTTCATCGGGATTTGCTTGAACATGCTGAATTGCTTTTAGGGTACGCAATGTCTCATCTACGCTACGTCCAAAGGAAAGATTATTGATAGTGGCGTGTTGGATTACACCTTCCTTATCAATAATAAATAGTCCTCTCAAAGCCACCCCTGCTTCAGGATCAAGAACATTGTAGGCGTTGGCAATTTCCTTCTTGATATCAGAAACCAATGGATAAGCAATGTCACCAATCCCACCTTCTTTGCGGTCAGTTTGCATCCAAGCCAAGTGAGAAAATTCGCTATCTACAGATACGCCTAATACTTCTGTATTGAGAGATTTAAAATCCTCGAAGCGATCGCTAAATGCAATAATTTCGGTGGGACAAACAAAGGTAAAGTCCAGAGGATAGAAGAATAAAACCACATACTTACCACGATAATCGGCTAATTTTACGGTTTTAAATTCTTGATCAAAGACAGCAGTAGCCGTGAACTCAGGAGCTTCTTGTCCTACTCTTAAACATCCTTCGGTAATCATAATTTTTATCTGTTATGTGCCAGAAGCGTTGGTTTACTATTTTTTTTGTAATCTGTTTTATGTAATCTATGAATCAACCTTGATACCAAAAACAAATTTTACGAATCTTAATCAATATATCATAGTCATAACGAGACCGAGTTAACAAGTAATAGTCAAAAGTAAATTGTTAACCATGACTACCAACAGCTTACTAGTATTTGTCAGTAATCAGAGATTAATCCAATTCTCGTCTACCTTCTAAAGCTCTAGCTAGAGTTACTTCGTCCGCATATTCTAAATCGCCACCCATTGGTAAGCCAAAAGCGATTCTAGTGACTCTAGTAAAAGGTCTCAGTAAACCGTTAATATACAACGTGGTTGTTTCCCCTTCAACGCTAGGGCTAATTGCCAGGATAATTTCTTGAATTTGCTCTTTGGTAACTCGACGTACCAGTGCCTCAATGTTAAGTTGCTCAGGACCAATGCCGTCCATCGGTGAAATCACTCCCCCTAAAACATGATATAAGCCCCGATATTCTCTGGTTTTTTCCAGGGCAATTGTATCGCGGGAGTCAGCAACCACACATACCGTTGAGCGATCGCGGTTTTTATTGCTACAAATAGAACATATTGGTTCAGCGGAAAGATGAAAACAGACCTTGCACAGCCCAACCTGCTGTTTTGCTGCCACCAAAGCTTGAGCTAATGCCTGAACCTCTTTTTCGGGACGTTTGATTAGATGTAGGGCTAACCTCTGAGCAGTTTTAGGACCTACTCCTGGTAAAAGCTGTAATTGCTCAATTAGACGAGCTAAAGGAGGCGTATAAATAATCTGCTCCTAAAATATCCTGGGGTTTAATTACGGAAAACCATTATATCAAATCTTTTTTAACCATTATTTGACCATTGATTATTAGCCGATAGAGAGGTGTTTGTTGCAAAACGACCTAAATAAATCTGATGACAGAAGTTTCGCCAAATCCCTGGTTCTTAATCAATCCTTATAAAGTAGAACCTAGGATAGATCGAAGAGTAACCTCGTTAAAATATAATCTGCATTGAAACAAAATCGTTTCTCGCGATAACCTAAAGTCTCACCAATAAATTCTCTAAGCAACCAGGCAGCGCAATGACTAGTATCGAATCCATTGATAGTGCAATTGATCTTAATGCCCCTCAATATTATTTTAATCGAGAACTGAGCTGGCTAGAGTTTAATCGGCGGGTGTTGTCAGAGGCAATGGATGAAAGAACGCCATTACTGGAAAGGCTAAAGTTCATGGGTATTTTTAGCTCTAACCTAGATGAATTTTTTATGGTTAGGGTAGCAGCACTCAAAAAACAGGTGGCAGCAGGAGTGAGCAAACTATCAGCAGATGGTCGTACGGCACCGCAACAGCTTGAAGCGATCGCTGAGGTTTTAACACCAATGTTTCGAGAACAGCATCAACATTTCGAGAAAGTTCTACGGCAAGAATTGACTAAATTGGGCATTAATATTCTTAATTATGTTGACCTCAACCAAGAACAGCGAACTTATATCAATAATTATTTTGAGGATTATATTTTTCCTGTCCTTACTCCTTTAGCAGTAGACCCTTCCCACCCTTTTCCCTACATTTCCAATCTCAGCTTAAATTTAGCCGTAGTCCTTAGAGACCCTGCGATCGATAACGAATTATTTGCCAGAGTTAAAATCCCGAAAGTTTTACCTCGCTTTGTGGCTCTCCCCGAGGAATTACGTCAAAGGCATCGGGGAAAACCTGGGGTATGGACTGGAGTACCAATGGAACAAATTGTGACCCATAACCTAGAGTACCTGTTTCCAGGAATGAATATTCTAGAGTCCTATGCATTTCGGGTAACTCGCAATGCCGATCTCTCGGTAGAAGAAGACGAAGCCGATGATTTGTTATTGGCGATCGAAAAAGAACTACAAAAACGTCGCATTGGTGGTTCATCAGTCCGCTTAGAAATTGAAGCTTCAATCCCCTCTGAACTCCGAACCACTATTATTCGTGAATTAGCCTTGGAAGAAAGTGATGTCTATGATGTTGATGGGTTACTCAGTTTGGGGGATTTAATGTCTTTTTTGTCCTTACCTTTGCCCGAACATAAAGACAAACCTTGGAATGCGGTACTCCCTCCTCGCTTGAGCTGGTTACAAGAACAGGAAGGTGAAACTAGCGGAGAAGGAGAGAACTTTTTTAACGTAATTCGACATGGGGATTTGCTCGTTCATCATCCCTATCATTCTTTTAGCAGTACCGTGTTACGATTCGTCACTGAGGCGGCATACGATCCTGATGTGCTGGCAATAAAAATGACTTTATATCGCACTTCTGGTGACTCGCCCATCGTTAAGGCACTGATTGCAGCAGCCCAAAACAATAAACAGGTAGTGGCACTAGTCGAGCTTAAAGCCCGTTTTGACGAGGAGAACAATATTCTCTGGGCAAGAAAATTAGAGAAGTCTGGAGTTCATGTGGTTTATGGAGTCACAGGACTAAAAACCCACACCAAGATTACATTAGTAGTGCGTCAAGAAAAAGAAAAAATTCGTCGCTATGTCCATATCGGTACAGGTAACTATAATCCGAAGACAGCCAAGATATATACTGATTTAGGGTTATTGAGCTGTCGGGAAGAGTTAGGTGCAGATTTGACCGATTTGTTTAATTTCTTAACTGGATATTCGCGACAAAAATCCTACCGCAAACTATTGGTGGCACCAGTGAGCTTACGGGGACGCATGATTGAGATGATTCAGCGAGAAGCCGAAAATTGCCGACAAGGAAAAACTGGACGCATCGTGGCAAAAATGAACTCCCTGGTAGATCAGCAGGTAATCCAAACTCTTTATGAGGCTTCTCAAGCAGGAGTAGAAATTGATCTAATTGTCCGAGGAATTTGCTGTTTACGCCCTGGATTAGACAATATCAGCGATCGCATTCGGGTAATTAGCATTATCGGACGTTTTCTTGAACATTCGCGTATTTTCTATTTCCATAATGATGGGTCAGAAGAAATATATATCGGGAGTGCTGACTGGATGACCCGAAATTTGAGTCGGCGAGTAGAAGCAGTTACCCCCATTGAATCCCCTGAAATCTTTAGCGATTTGCAAGAAATTTTAGGCGTGATGCTGGCGGATAATCGTAAGGCATGGGAACTACAAACTGACGGCACTTTTGTCCAAAGAAAACCGCAACCAGATGAAGCAGCCCATTCTACCCACGACATTTTTATGGAGATGGCACTCCAATCGACGGGTATTTCTTCAGAGAAAGGAGTCTAAAATTTGACTTGTAAACTTAAATATTACTTATATAATGCACAATTAAACAAACCACTTAAGATAGGAAATGTTTGCTCAATACCAGAGGTATAACTTTTGAAAGTTGCTGTTTTTAGTACCAAGCCTTACGACAAACAATTTCTGTCTCAAGCCAATCAACAACATGGTCATCAGCTCAAATTCTTTAATCCTAGTTTGAATTCTCAAACGGTAACTTTGGTGCAAGGATGCGAAGCGGTATGCATCTTTGTTAACGACCTCTTGGATCGTCAGATAATTAAAACCTTGGGCGATCTAGGAATAAAGTTAATTGCTTTAAGATGTGCAGGATACAACAACGTTGACCTTGATGCGGCGGCAGAAGTTGGAATCATCGTAGTTAGAGTTCCCGCATATTCCCCCTATGCTGTAGCTGAACATGCGATCGCGCTGATTCTAACTCTCAATCGGAAAATACATCGGGCATACAATCGGGTTCGCGAGAAGAATTTTGCGCTCAATGGACTGTTGGGTTTCGATCTTCATGGTCGCACTGTGGGAATTATTGGCACAGGAAAAATTGGTCAGATCACGGGTAAAATACTACATGGCTTTGGTTGTCGGATCTTAGCTTACGACCTTTATCCCAATCAGGAGTTTGCTAAGCAATACGGCGAGTATGTAGCTTTAGAAGACTTATTAGCCCAGTCAGACATTATCAGCTTACACTGTCCTTTAACTGCTGAAACTCATCATATAATTAACACTCAAGCCATAGATTTAATGAAGCCAGGAGTGATGCTAGTTAATACTAGTCGTGGTGGCTTAATCGATACGAAAGCGGTAATTAAAGGTCTTAAATCAAAACAAATCGGGCATTTAGCCCTGGATGTTTACGAACGAGAAAGCAGTATGTTTTTTGAAGACTTATCAGGAGAAATTATTCAAGATGATGTCTTTGAAAGATTACTCACCTTCCCCAACGTAATTATTACGGGTCATCAAGCCTTTTTTACTAGTGATGCCTTAACTAATATTACCGAAACTACTTTGTCTAACATTACGGCATTTGCGGCACGAGATCCAGATACAACTTCTCATGAACCGTATCCTAATCAAGTAATAAGCAATAAGCAAAGTCAATAATAGATACGGTGGGCAATCAGCTATTCCTGAAACGTTAATTTGCTAGTATTATGCTCTGCTCACCCTACAGGCGATCGCTCATGTTCCATATTGGGTATTCTGTCAATACTGGCGATCGCAAAATATAATTTCAATGCCCAATTATCGACGAGTGTATGTTTCAGGTGGTACTTATTTTTTGACGATAGTTACATATTGCCGTCGTCCATTATTTAAAAACCCCAAAAATATTGATCTTTTGCGTGATGCTGTAGCTAAAGTTCAACAGAAGCAACCAGTTAAAATTATCGCTGCGACAGTTCTGCCAGAACACATTCATTTTATTTGGCAGTTACCCAATAATGATGTTAATTATTCTCAAAGAATATCAAGATTAAAAGTATAATTTACCCGTGCTTACAAAGCCCAAAATTCTACAAATTTAGAAATTTCTGAGTCTCGTTATAAACAGCGAGAGAGTGATGTTTGGCAACGCAGATTTTGGGAACATTTAACTAGAGACGAAGCAGATCTGCAACATCATTTAGATTACGTTCACTGTAATTCTGTCAAACATAGATTAGTTTCTTGTCCTCATTTATGGTCGTATTCTAGTTTTTCTCGTTGGGTAAACAAAGGTCGATATCGATTAGATTGGGGTTGTACCTGCGGAAACTCAATTAGCAGAACGTAGGGTGGGCAGCTCAAGAATATGAAAACATAACCTATAATTTATCTCCTGCCCATCATTGTTAATAATCAATAGGTGTGTAATCTTTGCAAGACATTGGTATTTGAGACGGTGGGCAACAAGCTATTCCTGAAACGATAATTTGCTCTTGATATTTTTTGCCCACCCTACAGGCGATCACACTTAATATCGCTCAAGTCAGCCCCGTTCAAATGCCTATCATCGAGTTCGGCTCCCATCAAATTGATGCCTCTGAGATCGGCTCCTTTGAGAGACATACGACTACCAAAGACTCTAATACCAATAAAACTTCTTTCTCCAGCAGCGTAGAGCTCGAGCAATTCTTCCCCAGTAATTTGTCCTCCAAAACCAAGTCGGTACATAATTTAATACCTAAAATTACTAATGTACTGAATAATAGCGCAACGGTCGTCGATGAAGGACAAGCGGTTGATTACAGTGCGATCGCTCTCAATCAGAGTAATTAATTAAGGCATCTCTCGATATTTTTCACTATAGGTGACTCAGTTTGCTATTCTCAACTATGAGTCATCTCATCTTGCGTAACGTCACAGTAAAGGATTTTAAATTACATGGAAGCCTATGATGCCATGATGAAGGACAAGCGGTTGATTACAGTGCGATCGCTTTCAACCAGAGTAATTAATTAAGACATCTCTCGATATTTTTAAATATAAGTGACTCAGTTTGTTATTCTCAACTAAGAGTAATCATGCACAACATCACCATAAGGAATTTGAGATTTAATGGAAGCTTATGATGCCATCATTATTGGTGCTGGTCATAATGGACTAGTCTGCGCGGCATATTTATTAAATGCAGGCTACAGCGTACTGTTGTTAGAAAAGCGTCCTGTCCCTGGTGGTGCAGCAACCACCGAAGAAGCCCTCCCCAAAGAAGCTCCAGGGTTTAAGTTCAATCTGTGCGCCATCGATCATGAGTTTATTTTCCTGGGTCCTATTATTGAAGAGTTACAGCTACAAAAGTATGGTCTGGAATATCTAACCTGTGACCCCCATACCTTTTGTCCCCACCCAGATGGCAGGTATTTCCTAGCTCATCGATCATTAGAACGGACGAGAACTGCGATCGCTCGATATAGCGAACGGGATGCCGATAAGTATGTCGAGTTTATTAATTATTGGTCAACCTTGATGAGTGCGATCGCTCCTTTTTTTAATGCGCCGCCGCAATCTATTTTAGGTATTGCTCAAGGCTATAAAGGCAAAAATCTAGCCGACGTACTGGCGATCGCAGGTTCTAAGGATAAGGCTCTCAACTTTATTCGGACGATGATTACTGCTCCTGAAGACTTACTGAACGAGTATTTTGATACCGAGCTGGTTAAAGCACCCTTGGCTCGCTTAGCAGCAGAAATTGGTGCGCCGCCATCGCAAAAGGGAATTACCGCAGGGTTGATGATGTTGGCAATGCGTCACTATCCAGGGATGGCGAGACCAAAAGGGGGTACAGGAGCCTTGACACAAGCATTAGTCAAGCTAGTCACTGCCAAGGGAGGTAAAATCTTAACGGAACAAATGGTTAAGGAAGTAATTGTCGATGATAATCGTGCAGTGGGGGTGAGTGTAGCTGGGGGTAAGGAATATCTTGCCAAGGATGCAGTGATTTCTAATATTGATGTGCGACGCTTAATGCTTCAGTTGGTTGCGCCCGATGCTATTCCTGGGAACTTAAGAGAGAAAGTTGAACGGCGGATTACTAATAATAACGAAACCATTCTCAAAATTGACTGTGCTTTAAGTGAAGTGCCTCGCTTTACTGCTTATAAACATGAAGATCAGCAGCATTTAATCGGTACGGTCTTAATTGCCGATTCTGTAGCTCATGTCGAGCAAGCCCATGCACTAGCAACTATGGGTCAAATTCCTGATGCGAACCCTTCGATGTATCTCGATATCCCCAGCGTTCTCGACCCTACTTTAGCTCCCCCAGGCAAACATACTCTGTGGATTGAATTTTTTGCTCCGTACCAGATAGCAGGCAAGGAAGGTACAGGATTACACGGTACTGGCTGGACTGATGAACTTAAAAATCAGACTGCGGATCGTGTGATTAATAAATTAGCGGAATATGCTCCCAATATCAAAGACTCAATTATTGCTCGTCGGGTGGAAAGCCCTGCCGAACTAGGGGAAAGACTAGGCTCCTATAAAGGCAATTACTATCATCTAGATATGACCCTGGATCAGATGATCTTTTTGCGTCCTCTACCAGAAATAGCTAACTACACCACACCGATTAACAACCTTTATCTTACTGGGGCAGGAACTCACCCAGGAGGTTCAATTTCGGGCATGCCTGGACGTAACTGTGCCCGTGTTTTTCTCCAACAGCAACAGCCCTTAGCTAAAGCACAACAGTCAGTAAATTCAATGCTGCGATCGCTGTTGGGTCTTAACTAACTTTTAAATCAACTGATGATCGTTGGCAAGAATTTTTCGGGAACTATAAACCTACACTGTCAATTTTTAGAATAGTTCCTTGAATACTTCTCAGACTCAGCATCCCAGCGTTAATATTCTGCTTGTCGATCAGGCTCTAGAAAATTTAGAGTTACTGGCTGGTATGTTGCAACAGCAAGGTTATCGTACCTATTGTGTTAACAGCGGTGTTGAAGCGCTCAAAATAGTTCGCTCAGACTGGACAGAGTTAATTCTATTAGACATCCAGATGCCAGATCTCGATGGAGAACAACTAGCTCAAGAACTCCAGACTTACAAGTCAGAGATTCCTATCATCTTTACTGGTGCCTCAGATGATTTTGCAGCTCAAGCCCAAGCTTTTACTATTGGTGGAGCGGAATATATTGGTAAACCTTGGAAAAAAAAGGAAGTTATCGTCAAGATTCGCAATCAGGTAACTATTCAGTCTCGAAAAAATAACTTACTTGCCTTGAACCAGCAATTGACGAGTGAGAATCAACATCTAGCGACTGAATTAAATCAGACTCTTCAGCAGCTTGAATCCGAAATTGAAATACGTCAACAGTTTCAGGCGCAGCTAAATGAGATCATCGCTAAAGATCTCATTACTGGATGTGCCAATCGTAAATCTTTAATTAATCGACTAGAACAAGCTGTAAGAGCTACGGCACAACAACCTGATTATTTATTTGCCTTGATCGATTTAAAATGCGAACTACCCAAAAAAAATCAGTGGAGTATTAGTCATCACGATAGTAACCAACTCCTCATAGCGATTGCTAACGCTATAAATTACAGTCTACCTGAATCTGCCTTACTGTGTCGTCTTGAGGGTCAAGAGTTTGGCATTTTTCTCGATGGAATTGAGCAGGAAGCAGAGGCGATCGCGATCGCGCAAAAGATCCAACAGCAATTGTCTCAGCCCTTTATCATTCAACAGCGTCGAATTTTGCTCCAAGTTAATCTGGGAATTGCCCTCGGCAATCATGATTATGCTGAACCAGAAAGATTATTGAATGATGCCTCCTTAGCGATGCGGCAGGTACCCGAATCATCCAGCGATCGCTTTCAGATATTTCAACCAGATATGTATCTGCAACTGCTGGAAGATCAAGAATTGCTTAATTATGAAGCAACCTTAAAACAGGCGATCAAACGGCAGGAATTTATTAATTATTACTTACCAGTCATTTCCTTAAAAACCCAACGACCAGTAGAGTTAGAAGCACTAGTACGCTGGCATCATCCACAACAAGGAGTTATTACCCCTCAAGACTTTATCGATAAAGCCGAAGAAATGGGCTTAATGAACGCTATTGGTAATTTAGTGATGAGACAAGGATGCCATCACATTAAGTATTGGCAAAATAACCATAAAAATCTCCAGGATTTGGGAATTTGTCTTAATTTATCTGCTAAACAGCTATTTCATCCTAGTTTAGTCTCTAAGGTTGACATGGTTTTACGCAAATCCCAAATCAAAGGACATCATCTCAAATTTGAGATTTCGGAAACAGTTTTTGTCGAACAACCCGATAGAGCATTAGAAATTTTACAGCAGCTCAAACAACGTCAAGTTAGGATTTGCTTGGATAATTTTGGCATCGGTTATTCTGCTCTCACTTTTCTTCATCGCTTTCCCATTGATGAATTAAAAATAGATCGTTCGTTGATTGCTCGTCTTAATCAGAATGGAGAGATAATCAACCAAGAAAGTTCAATAGTTAAATTGCTCAAGCAAATTGTTATCATCGCTCACCAAATGAGCATGTTAGTCACAGCTACAGGCATCGAAAATGAACTCCAACTTCAGCTGCTTCAGCAATTAGGTTGCGATTACGGGCAAGGATACCTTATTTCTCAGCTACTCGATCGAGATTCTGTAGATCGGTTTTTACTTTGGTCAACTGACGTGAGTTTTGGATAATTCAGATTACTCTTGTTGGTGATGATAATTGATATTCTGCTTCAGTCAATCATCATCAGAATTTTAGGTGAGTTTTCAACAATCCTCAATTTCACACTCAGATTTAAACTACTGTAATTCTTCAATCGCCTTAATTAAAGCAGCATAATCATCAATTGGTTTGGTAAAAAAATCATCAGCCTGGGAATTAGCCAGCATTGACTCTCGTTCGCTTGCCATAGCATAGGCGGTCAAGATAATTATGGGAATATGAGCTGTTTCTGGCTTGGCTTTTAATAAACAAGACAAATCAGTCCCACTAACTTCTTCTCCTGCCCAAGATGCTCCAGGAAGGTTGATATCCATTAATTACGATGTCTATTTTCCCTGCCGTACAGAGTTCAAAGATAGTTTTGGGTTCATCAGTTAATTGCACCTGATGCTGGCTCAGGCGTTCAATAAGTTTGGCAGTACTTTTGCCTAGTGGTAAATTGTCTTCTACTAAGAGAATTTTTAAGCTAGTCATCTATTGTCTTACTTCAATACTCCAGATAAAGCGATCTTGATGGTTATACGAATTAGAAAAAAGAATACAACAGATAACTTGTAGAGTGAGCGATTCGTCCTAATGAATACCGCTTTGCATATGCTTTAGTGCGATGCCCACCTTACTTTAAATATTTATTGTGTCGCAAACATTTATCTATTTGGTATTACTTTGATTATTATTGATAGCAAATTCGGGAACCAAATTTGGTGTAATGTTAGATTCAATTAGTCCTCCCGCATTATGTACAGGAGCTTCACCAGGGGCAAAATTATTGCTAGATTGGTCGGCTTGGGGATCACCTGAGGGTAGCCAACCTAGGAAGGGCAGCGGTAATAATGTCGAAAGATTAGTAATAATTACCAGCAGCCAGAGGCGATCAAAGTTGCTTTCCGTCACCCCTAACCAGGAGGTTAGTAAAGCCCCTAATTCATGAGACAGCAAGCCAGATAAATTCCAAATTGACATTAATAGTGCAAATAAAGTCGCTTCAACTCCTTTAGGACACAAACGGGCGGATAAAACTAGCACTGGCATCCAGGTAATTTGTCCCACCACGGTTAGGATTAAGCTATCCCCTAAACTAAACCAGCGATCGTCGATACCTAAGGCGCGATTAGTGTGGGTTACTAAAAGTAGTGTTGTCATGCCCAAAACGGCAGCAATAATCGTACTCCAGCCCAGAATTTGTCGAAAAGGAACGTTTTTCAAATAGCGTTGAAATAAGAAAATTCCCATCAAGGAAGCGAAACTAGTTACGAGGCGTACCCTGCCCAAAAATTCGGGTTCAAATCCCAGTTCGTTGGTGCTAAAGAAAAAGAAAGCGGAGTCAGCAGTGGGAGTTGCCTGCCAAACAAATAGGAAGGCAATTGGTAGCCACACTGGCTTTTGCTTAAGTGCTGACCACAACTCCTTGATTTGTCCTTTGACTGGGGATGGTTCTCCTTTGGCTTGGGGACTAATCTTTTCTTCGGTAATTAGCCAAGCAACAGTGGAGACAATGAGGGGAAAAGTAGCGGTAATTTCAAATACTTGATTGCTGCTCAAATGTTGGAGCAATAAGCCACTAAAGTAGGCTGTTAGTAGTCCACCTAAAGCAGAAGCACCCCAGGACAAAGACTGTAAGGAACCTGATTGAGCTAAAGATTCTTTTCTTGCCCGCTCTACAATTAGCGAATCGACAATTACATCGCTGATAGCCACCGAAAGTGAAGTCAGCAGGATCACAGCAGTTGCCGTTAGGGCATCATCAACCACGGTTGCTAAAGCTAACCAGGATGCAGTACCCAAAAATCCTGATAAGATCAGATATGGTCGACGACGATAGCCCAGAATAGGTAGACCATCAGACATAAAGCCAAATAAGGGTTTAACTATCCAAGGTAAAGCTGTAATCCCTGTTAAAGCTGCAACCTCAGCAGGGGTCAAACCCAAATCGTCTTTCAAAAAAAAACTAACCGCCAGCCGTGCTAAGCCCAAAATTCCCTGAACAAAATATACGGTCAAAATTGCCAGTAGTTCTGGAGTTGGCTCATTACCAAATAAAATTTTATCTTGTAGCTGTTTCTTAAAATCTTTGAACTCAAAAGAGTTGGCAATCATGTATATTATTAAAGTTTTATAACTGTTACTTAATAATAAGCAATCTTGTCCCGAAAAAACGTCCGCTTTAAGTCTGAGTTTTTAAAAAATAATGAAAAATTCCGCAAAATATCTTGTTTCTCTGGCTTTTGCTCTCATGGCGATCGCTGTACTGGGGACTAACTTGACCTATACCCCAGTTGCTTTAGCTCAAGATAGCTATCCATCTTACTACCGCGAGCGGGCAATTCATAACCCTGATGGTATTGGTAAATACTATATGAATCGGGAAATTGCTCAAGTGATGGGACATCGGGCAATGATGTGGTTGGAGCGAGAGAGCAGAGTAACTGAAGAGAAGCCAGATTTAACGGTGCAGAAATTAGACCTGCAAGCTGATGATGTGGTAGCAGATATTGGTGCAGGGACGGGTTATTTTAGTTTTCGTATGGCGCAGCAGGTAGCTGAAGGCAAGGTATATGCCGTTGATATTCAGCCAGAAATGTTAGATGCGATCGCGTTTCTGAAGCAAGAGCGAGATGTCACTAATATTGAAACTATTTTAGGCACGGAAGATAATCCTCATTTACCCCCAGCAAGTATTGATTTGGCTTTGATGGTAGATGCCTATCACGAATTTGCTTATCCCAGAGAAATGATGACGGGCATTGTGCAAGCTCTCAAACCAGGAGGAAAAGTTATCTTGTTGGAATATCGGAAAGAGAATCCGATGGTGATGATTAAGCCTTTGCATAAAATGACGCAAAAACAAGTCAAGAAGGAGCTGAAAGCAGTCGGATTACAATGGCAAGAAACGAAAGAGTTTTTACCAGAACAGCATTTTCTAGTATTTAGTAAGCCTGTTTGATTGTAATAACTAGTGATGCTTGCATGTTTTGCGTGTTGTTAGAACCAAGCTGTTGGATGCAACTTCGCGCTACTCCCTATTCCCTGTTCCCTAAAAGACGATATCTGATCGTCCTCAACTAACACTCGTTAGCTATATTAATTTAGTATTATCAAAATTCATAGCTACTTTAAAGGGCGATGTTGGAGATCGCCCATAATAAAGGTATGTTTCCCTTGAGCAGCGATTTTGGACATAGTTTCTAAAAACTGAATAAATTTGATGTTCTCATGACTATTCATTAATTCAGAAGCATTTTTCAAAGCCCTAGATGTCGCTACGGTGGTTCGAGCATTTTCTAAATCTAACTTTGCTCTGATTTTAGTCTCAAGCTGCTGGGCAAATAATTGTTGAATCATTTTCGGAAAATTAATATCCTTGACAATCAGCTTATGGATAAAAATGCCATATTCAGACAACTTATTTTGGAGAGCATCAGGAACATAGTTAAGAATTTCTTGTCTTTGGTTATTTATTTGTTGGCTTTCAACCTGAGCAATTTCCGAGCGCAAATATACTTGAGAAAGGTTATGGATTAAATTTTCCGCCTCAGTGATAAAAATGGCAGTGTGAGGATAATTATGTTCCTCAAATAGGTTAAATTTACCCACAAAGACGTCGCTATCGGTAATCTGATACTCTACCAAATAAGATATGCGTAACGAGATATTATCTTTCGTCAGTACTTCTTGATTGACGATGGTAATAATTTTGCTAATTGTGGGGATAGCGATAAAATCAATTTCTCGCTGAAAATCAAAAAACTTATAAATTCCTGGGACAAGCCGTTGGCGAAGCTTATTTCTTTGATAGAGATAGCCGATTTGATTCGGTCTGATGGAGACAACTTTACGAAATAATCCCATTTTCAGTGCGTGATTTGCTTTTTTAGCTAGAAGAACACTAAATAATGGGGAAAACCAGTTGAGTCAAAACTAGATCAGTCAAGACGGTATCCTTGATTTTGCAAGCCATTATTTAGTTGGGATTTAACACAGTTCTTCTCTAGATATAAAGACGGATTAATTGTCCGATGCTTACCAAAAGCACAGAGGGTTTGAGCCTCTAGAGACTTATCTCCGCAATACTCTGTAATCTGATAAGTCTCAACTAGTTTTACAGATGGCGGTTGACTCTAATATAGTGGCTCTTGATCGAATCAGCCAATCACCTATTAAATAAAGATGTTGTTTTCTCCAACGCTAGTATTTAGAGATCCAATTTCAATTGCAGGTAATGATTCTCGGTCATCTCCACTGGAACTGACTGTGGGGAACAGACTTGGGGCTTTCCAATCCAGAATAGGGAATTACCTGGTCTTTGCTGGTCTTGATTCAGCCAATGCTCAAATACCTGTTCTCGGTTATCATCGGGAGCAACTATTTGATAGACTCTAACTCTTTTTTTATTTTGACTTTCATAACGCAGACATTGGATTTTACAGCCAATTTTGCTTAACAAGCGGCTGACAATAGTAATTGGACTATGATTTTTGGCAATCCCCAGATTGAGAATAGTTTTTATTTCTTGGCGGTTGCTGTGAGCGATCGCCGCTAGAGACTGTAGATCATCGTCGGTATTGCGTAATTCTCGGGAGAGGTCTTGTAATAATACAGGAATGCCTAAGATCTCAAGAGAGCCAACAATAGCGCCTAGCTGAGAGCTATTAAAATCGGGCAAAAATAAACTCCCATCACCTTGCTCAATCAGCTTGCGGGCAACCTGAGTATCCCGATCTGCCAGGAAAGGACGACCCACGGTTAAAAAGTAGTGGAGTCTGATTTTTTGATACCAACCTTCATCATCCAAAGATACTAGCTCTGGAGTAATAGGCAGATGATATCGCGCTTGCAGTTCATATTTGCGGAGCTGACGGCGATCGCCTAAAGATTTTATCAGTCGCTTTTTCAAGGCTCGATATTCTGATTCTTCGAGACTAGGGGCGCAAGCAATTTCACCGCATTCAGCTAAATAGTTTTGGGTACTTATTTCAGCGATCGCCGTCACCAAACAGTTCTGAGTTAGTGGTGGAGTTATGCTCTCTGGGGGTTTGTATTGAGCAGCAGCAATAATTTGATGTCCTTCGGCTTTTAATCCTGCCAGGATCGAATTGCGATAGTTAATGGCTCCCGCATTAAACCGCACCGCCATTTTTGCCCAACATAATAAAGATTCAGCCTGAAAACCCGTATCTAAGTCATCGAGATAGGCAAAATCCGATTGTTGCAACAGCCGAATATTTAACTGAGTAAAACGCTGATTAGAACTAAGCAGGGCAGGAATTGAAGTTGAGCCATTGCCAATTTTATTAAAGCTATACTTAGCACACCACAAGTGCCTGGGAACATTCTGACGTAAACGCGCTAGGGTCTGACGTACAGCATTTTCTGCCTGGATGCCCTGAGCGATCGCCCACACCGAGGTAAAGTGATTTTCTAGTTCAATCGAGATTCCAGTTTCAATTGAAGGACTGGCTAAAACTACATCATATTGACTCAAAATCTGCTCTAATTGAGCAATGCAGTTATATGCAGGATGTTGATGATCTACAAGGGATTCCGAGTCAATTCTCAGAATTTTTTTATCGGGAAACTTTTGTCGAAGATAAGCTTCTAAAGTCTGAGTACTCCACTTACTGGTTAGTTTTTGGGCAGAAAGACAAATCAAGGGCTTGCCCCCCTGCTGAATATGAACCTCAAGATTACTTACTAATTTTTTCGGGCTTTTTCCTGCATAATCATACACTTGCCACGATAAAGCACGATTATTCTGCCAGTTATTCTGAACAATATAGGGTTTAATTTCAATTCCAGATAGAGAAATTAGGTAGTCTAAAGCGATATCGCTCAAATCTGCGTCGGCTACATATAGTTGACCCTGGTTGGCTAAAACATTTTGCATCAGGGTTTTTAGGGACTTGAGAATTTCGACTCGCCGATCTTTACAGGTACTAGAATTTAAAGCATGCCATAAGACCTGCTCCACCTCATCAATAATTACCAAACTATTTTGCCAATCGTGAGGATCGAATTGTGCTTGGGATGAGCCATGAAGCGAATCAATGCAGAGACCGTAGCCTAGAGCTTTTGTCTTTGAAGAGTCTACTTCCGTGATGTAATTCAAGCCAAATCTATGACACAATTCCTTGACTAGCTGCACCCGATGTCCAATGACCAACACCTTTTGCTGACAGGCGATCGCTCTAGAGACAATTTTAGCTAGTGATTCAGTTTTACCTGTCCCCTTAGCCGATTTAATACCTACTAGCTTGGTTTCTGGGGGTATGTTTAACTCGGGAAGATAACGACTATTGAGCTGAATATCCGTGGCATAAGTGAGTTTTGTCCAGGACTTTGCCTTCCAAGTTTCTAAATCCAAGGCATTGTTGTAAGCCTCAATAAAACCATTCTGACCTCGATCTGAAATTAGATCGTCTACCCCTTTCCCCAATGAACTATCCCAAGTAACCACCTTAACCTCACAACCAGCCTTCTGTAGCAGATAGCCAGTTTTCCTAATCGCGGCATTAACTGCCTTGATAGTTTTGGGTTTAGTATCTTGGTCGAAAACAAGATAGACTTGACGCCCAGCTGTCGCTAACTTAGCTAGTTGAGGAATCAGATAGGATTTGCCAATTCTCTGACCCAGCTCGTCTTTCGGCGTTCGATAACCGTTATTAATCCCTGGTAATGCCACCGCTCCATAACCAGCAGACAGTAAAGCTCCCGCTTTTTTAGCTCCTTCCGTAATACAAAGGGGCACTTCAGGATGAGCAATCAACCACTCCCAAAAGCCCAGATCAGAACTTTTTTGGTCGATCTCTTCTGGTAAGATATCTATTCCCACACCTTCAGCAATCTTTTGCCACAGATTGAGGGGAACTTTGAGCGCGAATAATCCAGTGGCAGTTTTGGGGGGATGCTCATATTTGATAATCTTGTCGTTTTGATTGCGCGGTTGATCTGGTTTAAAACAGCCCCAAATATCTTCGTCTCCACTCAAAAGATCGATCCCTGAACACCACCATCCTCCAGCATCGGTATGAGCATAACGCTGAAGAAATCCTTCACTAATTCTGCCGTCATTTCGTCTGGGTATAGAATTAGAGTAGAGCAAATACTCTGCGGGGGAAGTGCCTTGGAGAGAAACTACATTTAGATTAGTCAGCTCTTCGTCCACGCCACTTGCCTTCCATTCCCATAGATGATTCATTACAACTAAATATCCTTGTCCTTGAGGATCAGTATCATAACACCATATCTAGGGTATTAAACACAAAAATTAGTAAAAAAGCGCTATATATAGAGTTTGTTGTCATTACTTTATATTAACAAGATGGGTTAAAGGGTAGCCGATTGCCCCCCAGGTGAGTAAAAATTTGGATAAATATCTAACTTTTTCTTGTATTCAGAAGACTTATATTTAATTCCAAGATTGTGAAACCCTATCAACAAATTTTGATCGCCGACTGTGGTGAACCCTTGATTCCCATTCCCCTAGACAGTTTTGCAGTAGAGCTGCCTCATCCTTATGTCAAGTTGGGGGCAGAATATGGCGAGCAATCCCCCTACTACTTACGTCAAGGAGTAGTCAACGCATTATTAGAGGCTCAATTTTTAATTGAAAAACGCCACCCGCACTGGAAAATCAAGATTTATGATGCATATCGTCCTGTGGGAGTCCAGCAATTCATGGTGAACTATACTTTTAATTCACTAGTTCAGAGTCTGGAAATACAAGAAGAACAGCTATCGGCTCAACAGCGTCAAGATTTATGGAACAGGGTTTATCGACTGTGGGCTGCCCCGAGCTTGAATCGCAACATGCCCCCGCCTCATAGTACAGGAGGTGCGGTTGACTTAACTATTATCAATGAACAGGGAGAGACCCTAGATATGGGAGGGGAAATCGATGAGCTTTCGGAGCGATCGCATCCTGACTATTATTTAAGCGATCAAGATGGAGAAAGTCAGCAATACCACTTCAATCGTCAACTATTAAATAGAGTTATGACCAACGCTGGTTTTCAGAGACATCCTGGAGAATGGTGGCATTTTTCTTTGGGGGATCAAATGTGGGCTTGGCTCAGCAACCAAATTAACCCCTCTCTCCAGGCGATCGCTCGTTATGGCAGAGTGTAGCTAAAATTGACTAGTCAATCTTCTGTCTCAGGATAGAGCGTTAATAGCTTCAAGTATTTTTTTCCGTTCAAACTCTATCTTTAAAGAGATTTATCAATTTCTTAAATAATTAATAATAGAGTTGTCCGCAACTAAATTCCACTTAATTACAAGCAGTATGTCATAGTACATACAGGAGAGAATCAAGAATGCTCGGAACACTCTTAACTTTATTAGCAACTGCTCTTAGTTTATTGGTAGTAGATATTGTTTTTGCGACAGGAGTCAACCTAGATAACTTTCCTGCTGCGATGTTAGCAGCATTAGTTATTGGTTTGTTTAATAGCGTCGTCAAGCCTTTTTTAACCTTGTTGTCATTACCAATCAATATTTTAAGCTTAGGTGCATTTACCTTGGTGATCAATGGTCTATGCTTCTGGTTAGCATCTCTATTTGTACCAGGATTTCAGGTTCATGGTCTAATCGCTTTTTTAGTCGCCCCCATTATTTTGTCCTTGGTCAATACTTTCATCGGTAACTACTTCGCCGAAAAATTCCCTCAAACAAGTGATAGTTAGTTTATTTGATCTAGCTTTCCTTGTTAGCTCTGACGAATAGCTGTCGATTTAAGCAAGCTTGATAGTTTGCAAAGGCGATCGACAGCACTCTATACTCTATTTGATATCCAGAGCTTGATAAATAATTAAGATCGAGCCGCTTTCATCTAATCCTAATGTAGAATCTTCATATGTGAGATTTGCATTGTAAAGTGACAGATCTACCCCATTAGGCGGTTTAGGGCGCGTGGCTCAGCGGATAGAGCAACAGATTCCGGTTCTGTAGGTCGGGGGTTCAAGTCCCTCCGCGCTCGTTAAACAAAATGTACATAAACGCGGGAAGCAATAAAATCGGCTTGCCCTGTCCCAGAGTCTCGTAGGCGACTTGATATTCTTGACCCTTAAAATGCCACGTAAAGCGATCGCTAGTTCCACCGATACCAAAATTAGTCTGATTGAGATTAGTTACAGTAGTCATAGTCAGTAAGTGCCAATTAATTCAAGTCAGCCGTAGCAGAATAACGCTGTAATACTTGCTGTAGATACTTTCCCGTATAAGACTTTTGATGCATGGCAACTGATTCTGGAGTTCCAGTTGCGATGATCTGCCCCCCTTTATCTCCCCCTTCAGGACCGAGATCGATAATCCAGTCCGAACAACGAATCACATCCAAGTTATGCTCAATCACGATTAGTGAATTGCCTTTGTCTACCAATCTTTGTAAAACATTCAAGAGATGATGGACATCGTAAAATGATAAACCTGTTGTCGGTTCATCAATCAGATATAAAGTTTTGCCCGTGGCGCGACGGGAAAGTTCAGAAGCTAATTTCACTCGCTGTGCTTCCCCTCCTGAGAGAGTGGGTGCTGGCTGTCCTAATTTGACATAGCCTAAGCCTACATCTATCAGAGTTTGGAGTCTCTTGGAGGCACGGGGAATATTTTTAAAAGTTGCTAATGCCTCTTCCACCGTCATATCGAGGACATCAGCGATCGAATAATTTTTATACTTGGCTTGGAGAGTTTCGCGATTATATCTTGCTCCTTTGCAGACATCACACTGGACGTAAACATCAGGTAAGAAATTCATTTCGATCACGTTGACTCCTTGTCCACTACAGGCTTCGCAACGACCACCCTTAACATTAAAAGAGAATCGCCCCGCTTTGTAGCCTCTGGCTTTCGCTTCAATAGTTTCAGCAAAAACAGCACGAATCGCATCGAACACTCCTGTATAGGTAGCGGTATTAGAACGAGGAGTACGACCAATGGGGGACTGATCGATGGTAATTACTTTATCGATCGCTTCTAAACCTTGGACTTCTCCCAGTTGATGAGGAAAAGGGACTTTACGGCTCAGATGGTGTTTTAAAGCGGGATGCAATAATTCGTTGACTAGAGTGGATTTTCCTGAACCTGATACTCCCGTGATACAGACAAATTTACCCAAGGGAATCTCGACATCGATATGTTGCAGATTATTTCGATGGCAGTCTTTGAGGATAATACCATGAGCTTTTCCTTGGCGTCTGGCATCTGGGGTGGCAATCACTCGCTTACCTGATAAATATGCTCCAGTAAGGGAAGTTTCTGAGTTGAGTAAAGCTGTCAGATCTCCTTGAACCACAATATCCCCACCATGCACCCCTGCTTTAGGCCCAATATCAACCAAACTATCGGCAGCACGAATAGTATCTTCGTCATGTTCGACGACAATTAGCGTATTGCCCAGATCTCGGAGTTTTTTGAGAGTGCCTAACAGCTTATCATTATCCCGTTGATGTAAACCAATACTGGGTTCATCCAACACATAGAGTACTCCTGTCAACCCTGCACCAATTTGGGTTGCTAATCTAATTCGTTGTGCCTCGCCTCCAGATAAAGTCATGGCAGCTCGATCCAAGGTTAGATAATCTAAACCGACATCCAGGAGAAACTGTAACCTAGATCTAATTTCCTTCAGGGCTAATTCACCAATCAAAGCCTGGCGATTGGTCAACTGTAAATCATTAACCCGATCTAAACATTCCCGAATGGGCACCCCTGCCAAATCATTGATCCGATATTGACCCAGACTAACGGATAAGGATGCTGGCTTGAGACGTTGACCTGCACAGGTAGCACAGGGTTGATTGATTAAATATTGTTCTAGTTTATTCTTGATTGAATCGGAGTTGGTTTCTTGATAGTTGCGCTGCAACATTTTCAACACCCCTGAATAGTGGCGATGGTAGCCTTTGGTTTGACCCTGGCGACTATCAGACTGGAAATAAACTGGTTCCTTTGCCCCAAACAGAATCACTTCCTGCTGTTCAGGAGTAAGTTGTGACCACTGAGTTTGAATCTCAAAGCCGAAAGCCTGTCCCACTCCGTATAGCAAAGAGAGATAGTAAGAATTATCTTTATCAGACCAAGGGGCGATCGCACTGTAAACTGGTTGTTTAGGATCGGGCACCACTAGCTCTGGAGAGAAGGTTTTATGACTGCCTAAACCATGACAATCTGGACAGGCACCATAGGGAGAGTTAAAGGAAAATAAGCGCGGTGATAATTCCTCAATTACAGCACCATGCTTGGGACAGGCAAAATTTTCGGAAAAGGTCAGGAAGAGATTGGGGTCTTTCTTAATATTGGCTGAAGGATTAGCCTCCTTACTATCAGCCATAATCTCAATCTCGGCAATGCCGTCTGCCAAGCGCAAGCAAGTACCGAGAGAATCGGCTAGACGCTCCTGAATCCCAGGCTTTTTAACCAGACGGTCAACTACAACTTCAATATCATGTTTATAATTTTTATCTAGCTCTACTAGGTCGTCCAGTTGACGCACTTCGCCATCAATTTTGACCCGCACAAACCCTTGAGATACCAAACTAGACAATAATTGTTTATGGGTACCTTTTTTACTCCGTATTACTGGAGCCAGGATCATAAATTTAGTTTTATCAGGCAATTCCATAATGTGATCGCACATCTCATCAATGGTCTGAGGTGCAATTGAGCGATCGCACTTGGGACAATGAGGTTCTCCCGCACGACCAAACAATAATCTCAAATAATCATAGATTTCCGTTACCGTACCAACAGTAGAACGAGGATTATGAGATGTGGACTTTTGATCGATAGAAATCGCAGGACTTAACCCTTCAATCGCATCAACATCGGGTTTGTCTAATTGACCTAAAAATTGTCGAGCGTAGGCACTCAAGGATTCTACATATCGCCGTTGTCCTTCCGCAAAAATAGTATCAAACGCCAAGGAGGATTTTCCCGAACCCGAAACTCCCGTGAACACAATTAATTGATTTCGGGGTAATTCTAAATCAATATTTTTTAAGTTATGCTGCCTTGCACCTTTAATCCGAATGACTGAGAGAGATGGCGAACTTGTTTCACTATCTCCAATCGAGGTGTTGACATTTTCTGCTGCGTGGAGCGGGTCAACCTGGTTACTGTTACCCTTAGCTTGGATACTGTTGCTGGTAGAAGACATACAGAGAATGCTTAATAGTTCTTAATTATATTAGCGTTTCCTTGGTCTTTGGCTAACCTTTCCCTCCTCTCCCACTGTATCAATTCTGAAAAAGCTATCGTCTTAGATGACGAGATGCCAGATTCATCACATCATTGACATCGACATCTCCATCCCCATCAGCATCCAAAAAGCTGTTTAGGACAGGATTATTGCCCTGGAGATTACTCTTGTTATTGCCAGTTCTGAGAAGATTGAGTACCAAAGGCACTAGGAGCGGTAACATCGTCTGGATCGTTCCCGCATTCAAGCCAGTGCTACGGCTAATTTGAGCAATCATTGTCTGGAGCTGAGAATTTCCAAATAAGCTTGTAAGAGCCTGGGGGTTAGCTTGATTCCCCCCGAACTGATTTAATAGTTGATTAACCTGGCTAGTCCCACCCTGACTGCGCTGTTGTTTTAACGCCGACCGAGTATAATTGCCCACTATTGACATTGCTGACTGGACAGCGCTGGGATTAGCCTGATAGTTACCACTTAACTGTTGTACAGTATCGAGGATCGAACCTAATTGGTTAGTGCTGGCTTCTTTTTCAGGATTATCGATCGCCTCTAATATTTGATTAAAAAGACTCATGTTATTCTCCAAAAAATGTTGCGAAAAATTAAGTACTAAAGGAAACTAATGCCGAAACTTAACCAGATTATTCTGATTCAGCCGAATTAGCGTCAACAGTTCCCAACTGCTGTCTGACGTCATCAATGGCTAAATTTAACTGAGCTATTTTGTCTTCCAATCCATGTCGAGCGAGTTCAATACTCTCATCACTATTGAGGGCAATTTCATTATTATTCTTTAATCGGGAATTATCTTGCTTAGTAACTTGCTGCTCGTTACGAGTGGTCAAAATTGTTCCTAGCACGCCCCCGACAATGCCACCAACAATAGAACCTAAGATAAATCCACTACCAAAACCATTTTGTTGACTCATAATAATTAGATTTTTCGATAATGCTTACAAGATTACGAAAGTTAAGTACCGAATTTAAGTACCAAAAGCGCGATCGCCAGCATCTCCCAGACCTGGAACAATATACCCTTTATCGTTTAGACCTTCATCAATAATAGCTGTGTAAATCTCTAGCCCAGGATAGTTTTCGCTCAGCTGCCTTAAAGCTGGGGGAGCTGCGACAATCGAAATGATCCGAATTAGCTCGGGCTTAACACCTCGACTCGTAATTTCTTTCATTGCCATCATAATCGATCCCCCTGTAGCTAACATTGGCTCTAGAATGACAATTCTAGTTTGAGGGTCAAACTTTGCGGGCAACTTGTTCAAGTAGCAGCTCGCTTCAAGGGATGATTCGTTGCGAACTAATCCCAAATGATAGATTGCCGCCAAAGGTAAAACTTTTTGCACTTCCTCAACCAAGACTAAACCTGCGCGCATTATAGGTACAATTCCCATCGGAATTTGTGGATTAACAAAAGTTCCTGGGCATTGAGTTAGGGGGGTTTGCACTGTAGTTTCTACCGTCGGCAGCCAATTTCTGGTTGCTTCATAGGCTAACCAACGTCCCAATTCTGCCATCGCACTTTTAAATAACACTGATGGTGTATTGACGTCACGAGCTACCGACAACCAATGTTTAATTAAAGGATGTTCTGGAACATAAACGCGCAGTTGTAAAGTCATATTTACGGAGGAGGCTGAACAGCCTTGGTAATCAGGTAATAATTGGATCTGTTGAGATAACAATATTACATGATTACCGCAGGTAACTTAATCTGATTTCCAGAATAAATTACGATTTGTCATTAGCCCCAAGGTCAAGCTACTTTCTTTTTTGCAAGGGAATCAAGATTGAGTCGTCACCCTAACTACTGTTCCAGACTGACCAAAGTTTAAAGCTCAGAGGGTAAAGCTTCCGTCATCAGGGGAGGCATGACTTGTTGTCACGGAGTAATCTCTGAATTAATATTAGTCAAATCTAGACCAAAAGGAGTGGCAACTTTATAATTTGGCTTTACTAATGCTGCCGTTAGAGGTACTTCGTTCAGAGATATTGGATAATCTCTGATTGCCGCGAAAACTACTTGGCTCAGCTGAGGCAGTATTGCCCCGATTAAAATAGCTCTTGCCATAACGACCATGATAAGAATAGCGGTCAAAGTCATTAGGTTTGACTCCATTGACCACCATTCCCAAAACTTTTTGTCCAGTAGTAGCTAAGGTTTCCTGAGCTAAGTCAGCACTTTCTTGTTCCACAACTCCAGGTCTAGTAATAAATAAAATGCCGTCAACTAATTTGCTAATTGTCAAGACATCAGCGGTTACGGGTAAGGGTGGCGCATCAATCAAGATCAGATCGTACTCACGACGAGAACGACCAATAAAATCGCTCATTTCAGGGGCATCGAGGAGTGCTAAGGGATTGGACTTAACCTGACCACTAGTCAAAAGATCTAGCTTAGGCATTGGTTGATTGATTACAGATATTGGGCTGACGCGATCGCTAATAATATCCTTCAGCCCTTGAGAGTTGCTAACTCCCCATAAACTATGCTGAGAAGAGCGTCTTAAATCTCCATCGACCAAAAGCACTTTCCGACCCAATTGAGCGATCGCTGCTGCTAAATTCGCTGCCACCGTTGATTTTCCTTCCTCAGGAACAGAACTAGTAATTAAGATTACTTTGGGGGGTTTATCACTAGTCAAAAACTTGAGGTTTGCCTGAATCATACGATAGATCTCGCTAGAGAAAGAGTCTGGCTCATCTCTAGTGACAATTCGACCCTGATAACTTGGTGACTCTAAAGGTGTAATTCCTACGGTTTGGTAAGGAAATCTTTTTTTGATTTCTGCCAGAGATTGAATGGAGCGATCCTGCATCTCCAACAAGATAATCGATAAATTTGCGAGGAAAGCGCCCAAAACTAGTCCCATTCCCAAGAGTAATGTCTTTCCTGAACTTCCTTTCTCTGGTACTGCCGCATATTCAACAATATCGGCATTTCCACTTTCGTTATTCTCTGCTAGCTGAGCCTGTTGCAGACTGTTTAACAAGGTTTCATAGGTGTCTCCTGCTGCTTCGGCAGCACGAACTAATTCCCGCTCTTTCTTTTCGAGTCTGGGCAGGTCTTTAGCCCTTTGCAGATAAGCTTGCTGGGATTCATATAGAGAAGCTACCTGTCTTTGTAAACTGAGTTCTTCAATTTTGAGGCTAATAAATCTTTCGAGCTGATTTTCTTTAGTGCCATTTTCATTCTGGAGCAAACCTTGAGATACATTTACACCTTCCCCAACATTGGCAGCAATTAAACCTCTCAACTGCTGAGTTAGGTCATTTTTCTTTTCTTGAAGACTAATTACCAATGGGTGTTGATCGTTGAATCTCTGGCGTTCTTGGGCTAGGTTAGATTCTGTTTGAGCCAGCTGGTCTAAAATACTTTGAACTTCAGGATAGGAGCCAAGTTGATTAGCTTTAACTGCCTGCTGGAGATTTAATCCGAGTTGACCCTGTAAAGCTGCCGCCTGAGCCTGCATTCCCCGCAGTTCGGAACCAGTCGTTGATATCTGCTGATTTAATGCTCCCAGATTAGTAACTAGACCTTTTTTCTCTTCCGCTAGGTCAACAATATTATTTTCAGTCCTAAAGAAGGATATCTCCGCTTCGGCATCTCTCACCTTAGTCTCGACCGTCGGTAATTCCCGATCAAGAAATTCTCGTGCAGCTTGTGGTTTAGATTGATTACCTCTAATTTGAGTCTGAATATAAATATCCATTAGGGAATTGACTATCTCCGCCGCCGCTTTGGGATTAGGATGCTTATAACCAATTTCCACTACGTCTGTCCCGCCAACAATTCCCGTGGTCAATTTTTTCTTAAAATCTTCTGGTTTTAAAGGTTCTCCTTCATCATTAGTGAGTTTTTGACGATCAATTACCTGCTGAACTACTGGCTCAGATTCTAAAATTTGAATTTGGGTACTAAGGGGAGTCTGATCGCTAATGATAGGTTCTAAAGTACCAGCTTGTTCGCCTAAGGCTTCAATGGGTGTCGCATTTTTCTTAAACAGCAGCTTTCCTTCTGCTAGATATGTTTTTTTCTGTAATAAACTTAATGCTCCAGTGACTCCTAAAGTCAAAAGGAATATTGCGAATGCTGGTTTCCAGCGCCTTTTTACCTTGACAAAATATTCACTTAAATTGACATCTAAGGCTTCTCTCGAAGTTGCTCCAGATGCCGAGGAGTTATTTGTGTTTTGATCATGGGAGTTATTACTCAACATATTTTGCTTAGGAAATTCTAAAATTTTTATATTGCTACTCTGCTGGTTTAATTATTGCGACTGTTAAATCAGTATTTACACCAATACTGTCACATGAGGTATATCATTTACTACAGAATTAACTGTTAGGATCACTATAATTTTCGGAATATATAAGTTATTTCAATTATTTTGTCTAAAGTTCTCGGTAATTTTTTTTGATTTCATCTGCCGCATATCTATTGGTTTTCCACGGTAGTAGAGACTGTCGTACTCAAGCTGCCGCTTCCGAACTTAAACGATTACTATCGATAAAATGTCAATCCATCAACATGTTAGCTCAGGGTAATCACTTAGAAGCAAATCCCTCAAGTTCTAAACTTCATGGAGCAGTAAACTCAAACTCTAAGCCCTTTCCCTTAATAGAAATCGCAGCATTAGAGTTAACCTCCATCCCTCTCAGTGAAAGTCTGATCAACTTTGCCAGAAAAGCGCGTCAGCAAGGAATCAAACAAATTAAGGTGGTTCCTTTATTTCTGACTTCAGGAGTACATGTCCAGCAAGATATTCCTGCTGAGGTTTCTGTTGCCACAAATCAAATTGATTGCCAACTAACCATTAAATTATCTCCTTATTTAGGTAAATATTCGGGAATAGTGCCTCTTTTATCTCGTCAGTTTGCACAATTACCTGCAAAGTCGCGTATTTTAATCACTCATGGAACTAGGTTGCCAGTGGGTGCTATCTACTATCAAAATTTGGCAGCTCAATTAGATGCAGATTTGGCTTACTGGTCAACTACTCCTTGGTTTACCGACAAGATCAAAATGCAGATTGCATCGGGGATTAAGAAAATTGCTCTCATGCCCTATTTTCTGTTTCCTGGCAAAATTACAGCAGCGATCGCACAGGAAGTAGCTGATTTACAACAGGAATATCCCCAGGTGGAGTTATTTCTAGGTGAGCCTTTAGGGGCAACGGCAGCTTTGGCTGAATTGATTGCTGAGGAAATATAGCTTATGAATCAAGTTAAATATATGGGTAAGGTCTATTTAGTAGGTGCAGGACCAGGTGATCCTGGCTTATTGACAGTTAAAGGAAAAACTCTCCTCGAACATGCCGATGTCGTAATTTATGATGCTTTAGTTAGTCCCGAAATCTTGGCAATTATGGGAGCGAAAACCGAAAAAATCAATGCGGGAAAACGGAAGGGTCGTCATTCCCTGCCCCAAGTGGAAACCACAGAATTATTGCGAGTCAAGGCTGAAACTAATGCTGTGGTGGTAAGGCTTAAAGGTGGAGACCCCTTTGTTTTTGGCAGAGGTGGCGAAGAGATGGCAGATTTGGTGCAAGCAGGAGTTGAAGTTGAGGTGGTTCCTGGGATAACCTCAGGCATTGCCGCTCCAGCTTATGCAGGCATCCCTGTTACCCATCGTCACTACAACTCTTCCGTTACTTTTGTTACGGGACATGAAGCCACAGAAAAATACCGCCCAGATGTCAATTGGCAGGCGATCGCCCAAGGCTCAGAAACAATTGTGATTTATATGGGAGTGCATAACCTGCCTCGCATTATTCCCCAATTACTAGCGGGAGGAATGACCCCCCAAACCCCCATTGCTTTAATTCGCTGGGGAACTAGACTCGACCAGGAAGAACTAGTTGGCACCCTAGAAACTATTTCAGAACTGGTCGCTAATAAAGAGTTTCAAGCTCCAGCGATCGCGGTTATTGGGCAAGTGGTAAATTTACGTTTGCTGTTGCCCCCTCAGCTATCTCCAAAACCTTGATTGTAATTGAATTGCATATTTTACCTGCTCAAAGCTATCAACCTCCTCACTGTTTCTGCCAGCTGCAACTGTAGAATGAGACAAAATTTTGCAACAATTGGGTCTATAAAATGGGATGATATTAACAATATATGGGAGTAACTTATCGATATAAGTATTATTGCTTAGAATCGACTGTGGCGGAATCCTAGTATAATACATGATTACTAAATCCTGACCAAGTCAACGCAAGCCCTGCCGTAAAACGACAGGGTACTGTTGACAATTTATTAATCACTCAATCTTCATTAATGAGATTCAGATAGATCTTACTTATGGGCTTTGCAGAACTATCAATTGCTGATATTGCAGCAGAATATGCTATTGAACAACAAGCGGTATTTGAGCTTTGCGATCGCTTTAAAATTAATTATAAAAACGAACGCACCTGTTTAGCATTAGAAGACGCCAAGGCAATAATTATGGAAATTCTGGCAGCTCAGACCAATTCTGGCTCAGCTAACTCCTGAATCAGCCTAGAGTATCAGGGTTTCATCTGTATCTGAAACGATAAGATTGGTTGCTGCATTAATTAACCATTAAGTATTCTGTCAAGATAAATAATTGAAGATTATGTATATTGGTGCAATTCAAACTGTACCGCGATCAAATTTAAAATTTTGAGGAGAATAATGTTGAAGCGATTTTTATTTGCTGCTGTAGCTGCTTTGTTTTTAGCAATTCAGTTTAATATCAGTAGCGTTAAAGCTGTTGAACTAGATGAGAGCATCCGTACTGTTCCAATGAACGACCAAGGAGACAAAATCACTTTAAGTCTCAAGCAAGTTAAGCAAGGACAAAAAGTATTTGTCGATAGCTGTACCTATTGTCATAAAGGTGGTGCCACCAAGACTAACCCTAATGTTAACTTAGGCTTAACTGCTCTAGCTGGAGCATATCCAGCCCGCGATAATATTGAAGGAATTGTTGATTATCTCAAGAATCCTACTACCTATGATGGGGAAAAAGAAATTTATGAATTTCATCCTAATACTACTCGTTCCGATCTTTATCCGATCATGCGTAATCTAACAGATGAAGATCTCGAAGCTGTAGCCGGACATATTTTAATTCAGCCTGAAATTCGTGGCATCCTCTGGGGTGGTGGAAAGGTTTATAACTAAATGAACTGGAGAAAACAAGCACGAGAGCTGAATTATGGTTTTGGTTTCTCACTCTTTTGAATGTTGACCAAGTTAATTTAGCGTGATTAATAACCAGGATAAGAGATATGAAGAATTGCGACTTCTATTTCTTATCCTTTTTTTGCTGAAATTTAAATTGCCTATAAGATAAGACGGTATTCAATTAGTTAATTCCGATTAATCAAATCTAGATCTATTACATAGTTGCACACAGCACAAGGTTGGGAATGAAACAGCATTTGACTAGATCAACTCGGTGGATACTAACAGGCAAAATATTACCTGACAGTAAACGATTTAGCCGCAACTTCAAAACTCTCCTTGACCGTATCCCAACGTCTCTGAGGAGTTGATAAATTGAAAGTGAAAATTTTGCCTCTACTAACGGCAACACTGGCAATGTTATGTCTTTCTCCCTGCTCAGGCAAATTCTCCTCATATTCCAAAAGATAATAAGCTTTATCTTTATTGGTTCGGGCTTCAGCTCGAATAAATTCGGCTTTTCTTTCAGAATCTGGAGTCTTATTGATCACCTTTAGCAGGCGATATCCAACCTCCGATGGACTACCCAAGTCTTCAAGAGTTTTGCCATCAGGAACTTCGTTAATGATGACGCTTAAGTTTTCTGTTCTCTCTACTAAATCCCGAAAGACTACATCTACCGTCTTTCTGGCGGATGTTCCCAAGTTAACGGGTATCCAACCATTAGGATATAAAAACTCATATCCCTTACTAGTATTAACGTAGCTTTGTAAACCGCTTACTCCTGTGGAACAGCTTGATACAAGCAAGCTCAAGACAATTAATAATGCGGCAAAGACAGACTTGAACATTTTTACTTAATTACCTCTACAGATTTATTTTTAATCTTATGATGCTTCACTTTTATTTTCTGATGACGTATAAATACCCCACGCTGCAATCAGTTGAACATGGGGTAAATGGGCATAATTTTATCTATACTCAATAATCAAAAATCTAACTGGCCCCTGAAGCATAGACCGCAACTGCGATCACACCGCCCAAAAGCAAGAAAGCCAGAACACCAAAAATTGCATAATTGCGTTTCTCTGATGAATTAGGTTCATCTGCTGTATACATTTGAGGTTCTCGGGCAAAATTATTTAGTAATCCACCTTCTTCTTCTGTATAAGGCATAAATTTTAATTTCCTCTTATTCTTTATTTGTAAACCTTCATAAATAGTAATCTTATTTATCCGATCACACAATCTAGGTTGGAACTTGAGCCATGCTATAAAATTACAGTGATTTTTGGATAAATAGCTGTAAACCTCTTGCCAAATGCCATGAAAGACTGTTAGGCAATCCAAAACAGGTTCGCTTATTGCGAACTTAACTGTAGTTTGATTTTAGTCTCGTCAGAAGTAGCGGAAATTTCTTGGTAATCTAGCTTAAGAGTCAAATTGGGCTGAAGCGCAATTGAACCACTAACGTTCCAACCTTGTCCATGAAAACCTGAACCATAGCTAAGCTGTAATGACCACAGATTATTATTAGGACGAATTTTAGTAGCAGAATTTAGTTCAGCACCCCAGGTAATATATTCGTTCTGCTCTTCTTTAACTAAGCGAGTTTGATATCTGACAACAGCAGAACATTTGAAACCTAAGTTTTCAGCCTCGAACAAATTAGCTTTGAGTTCGGAGCTACTTTTTTGCTGATTACTGTTGTACGTGAACTTAAAACGACCGATTTGTGAGTTTAGCTGCCACTGCAAATTATTCTGATTGTCTAAAGCAGCTGTTGCGGAAAGAGATAAAAAATCGCTTTGTACTGCAATTTTAATTCCCGTACTGTAGGAGTCGGTTTTAATATTGCCATTGGCAACTAAAGTTAGATTTGAAGCAACATTCCAATTAAGATCGAACTTTTGTTGTGATTCAGACCCATGATAGTAATTAACAGCAAAATTAGATGCTGGCTGAAACAGTACATGGGAATGTAGGTTGATTGCCGCCTCTTGTGCAATTAAGGAAAAAGTTGTCTTTATGGGCAGAAGATCACTGTCATAAGTTACCTGAGTAAAACTCCCTAAATAATCTTCATAGATGAAACCTACTCCCATAGTTAATTGACTGGCGATGCCGTGATGATAGGCAACTCCACCGCGAAAATTTTCAAAATCGGGAGAGGATTCTCGATCTTGATCTAAGGTGACTGGCTGAGCCAGATTATTATTTCCTCCTCCCGAGAAAGTTAAAGCCGAACTTCCAACAGCCAATACTGGTGCAGAGTCGATGTAATTTAATTGAGGTAAGCTGAACTTCTTATAACTACTATTCCCCCATTGTTCAACTGTCGTGACCCCCCAATATTTACCTTGATTTGTGCTTGACCAAAATGTTTTTTGAAAACCTAGTACCAAATCAATCTGTTCTGAATCATGGACATAAGGCTGCTGACTCCAAGATAAATAGTATTTGCTTGCTGAGCTTAGTGGCTCCTGAAAACTATCTATGGGATTGATCGTGAAAATGCGATCGACCACCCCAAATATTGGAGGAATGTCTAGCAATATCTCTTGAGCCAAAAGTTTTGCTGATATGGTTGATGTTTGAGAAAGATCTAGGGCAGCTTGATTGACAGATTGAGGATTGGCTTGGGCTGGATTCGTCCAACCTAGACAGCCAAAAATGCCACCAAAGAGTACGTTTGCTACAATGGCTTTCATTCATAATATGGGGGAAATAGACAGGAAAAGCTGCTTAATTACTGGAAATCAGTTCTTAGAGCTAACTAATTGCTAACCAAACTTTTCTGAACAAGAGACAAGATCGCGATATTCTTGGTTTCAAGATTAATTTACAATTTTGTAGTTGCTCAAGAATATATTAGTATTAAGCGTATTATCGAGTTTTTTACTTTCTTTACTATTCTATTGTGAATCTTTTTTTCTTGCTTAGAATAAAGTTTGTGTAAAGATTAATCAGGAAGCCTTAAAAGTAAAGGTAGAGCAAGGATTGAACTAGCTAAAAACTCATATAGCATCAAAGCTATTTGGGAAAGGTCGAAGAACTTTAAGATAAATAAACACATGAAACGATTCGCAACTGTATTGTTACTAAACTTGAGTATTATTGGCGGTTTAGTCAATGCTGTTCAAGGGCAAACGGAGGGTTCTGTGCCCAATGAGTTAACCGAAATTATTTCAGGAATTGAGGCGGCGGCAAACAACCGAGAACTTGATGACCTAATGGAATATTACGATAGTGATTTTACCAATACCGATGGTTTGACTGCTGATACTTTAGCTCAAGCTGTGGCTCAAATGTGGGACAAATATCCTCAACTACAATACAGTACCGAGATTCACTCTTGGTCAAAGACAGAAGGAGAACTAGTAGCCGAAACAACAACTACAATTCAAGGGGTAAAAAATACTCAAGGGAGAAAGGTTCGTTTGCTCTCTACTATCAAATCACGTCAATATTTTCAGGAGAACAAGTTGCTCCGACAGGAGATTTTGGCAGAACAATCTCAACTAACCTCTGGGGGTAATCCTCCAAAAGTGGAAGTGGTAGCACCAGAAGTAGTCAAGACTGGAGCAAAGTATAATTTTGACTTAATTGTCAATGAGCCTTTAGGGGATCGAGTTTTGCTAGGTGGAATACAGGAGGAGAAGACGGCAGGTAATCTGTATCTTAACCCTACTGCACTAAAATTAGAACCATTACCAGCTGGAGGAATCTATAAGGTAGCAACTGCTCCTTTACTTCCTGATAGTAATTGGCTGTCGGCAATTTTAGTCCGAGGAGATGGAATTACGATGATCACTCATCGAGTTAATATCCAAGAAGAACCAGCCGAGCCAAAACAGTAATCATTATTGGTATGATGTTTGGTTTTGCTAGATTGGTTTAGCTCTTAAGCGCAAAAATTTTGTTCAATAGATAGACTCACTGGATTGTCTAGTACTAAAATGGATTTGGTTTCCAGATCAGGTTGTTAGTTGAGCAAGCAACTCGAATCTGGGGCAAATCTTTCTATCATCGTGGTTCAAACTGAGCAATTAGTCAGGAAAATGTTCTCTTCGTTCTCAAAACTAAATATCAATGAGTTTAGTTTGGTAGAGAAGCAATTCATCTTATGGATTGAGCCGCCCAGTTATTTTCTTGGATTAGACAGGGTCAAATGAGCCAGAAATATCATCAGCGCAATTCACAATTGAGTAAAGCTTGTGTGCCTAGAAGATCGCCAAACATTTTGACCCCTCAACGTCATCATCGTCAACGCCGCCAACTTCATCAAAATCTTTTTTTGAGACGTTTTCGACTCATTTATCTCAAACTATTACGGTTGAGCGGTAAGCCTAAATTTGTAGCTAAAGGTTTAGCGGTGGGTGTATTTGCTGGCTGTTTTCCTTTTTTTGGTATCCAGAGTTTGGTCGGTATCTTGCTAGCGACAGTCTGCCGAGGAAGCAAGGTGGCCGCTTTGGCTGCTACTTGGATCAGTAATCCTTTGACCTATGTACCATTATTTGTCTTTAACTACAAAATTGGTAAGTTGTTGCTAGGGACGAAAGATGCTACTTTGCCGCCATTAGATATTGAGTCTTTTACTGCGTTCAAAGAATTGGGCTCGACCTTTGCTATTACTTTACTGACGGGAAGCTTTGTTGTCGGAATGATTCTAGCGGTAATTACTTATTTTTATGGTTTGGCAATTCTCGAAAAATGGCACGATCGCTCAATCAGCCGACGTAGATCTCCAAACAAAAAATAATTTCTCCTGATTTTTGATTAAAGCAGTTATCTGAAACTACATTTTGTAGCAACAACGTTAATAGTTCCATATTTAATCTAATAGTTAATAATTTAAATTAACTTAGTCATGGACAAACCTCAATCTAAAGCAGATTTTTGCCACTTGTCACCACGGATTATAGTATGCTCTCGCCATGCTGATGATATGTCTGGGTAATCAAGTCGATAATGCCCACCACGGCTTTCAGTACGAAAAGCCGCACTTTTCAGAATTAAATAACCGATATCCAGTAGATTGAGTGTTTCCGCATAGAGCTTCAACTGGGATTCAGCTTCAGGAGTGGAGAATTTGATCTGTTGGTTGGGGGACAAACCCTGAACGTATGGATAAAGATTCAATTTTCTCATTTGCGATCGCCAATCAGCTACTGTGGTGATCGCCTGCTCCATAATTTGAGCGGTACGACAGATTCCCGCGCTTTGCCACATGAGATCGGGTAGTTGCTTTCTGATGGAGTGAACTAAATCTAGCTCTTGATCCCAATCGGGACATAGTTCTTTTGTCTGTGGTGAATTGACCACCAGTTTTGAAGTGGGTTTTAATTTTGCCAGCTGAGAAGCGTAAACAACACATTCCAGTAAAGAGTTGCTTGCCAAACGATTAGCACCATGAACCCCGGTGCTGGAAGCTTCCCCCACCGCATATAGTCCAGGAATTGAAGTTTGATTCTGAGTATCAACGGCAATACCCCCCATCCAATAGTGAGCCGCAGGGGCGACAGGAATTGGCTTGGTAAATAAATCTACGTTCCAATACTGACAAACACGAATAATATTTGGAAACCGATAGCGAATGCGCTCTTCAGGAATTGGTTTGAGATCAAGATAAACATTGCTCTCTCCAGTTTTTTGTAGATGAGTAAAGATTGCTCTACTGACCACATCTCTGGGGGCTAATTCCCCATCGGGATGATAATCAAAAGCAAAACGTTTTCCTTGGCGATCAATTAAGTGGGCACCTTCTCCTCTAACCGCTTCGCTAATTAAGAATCTGGGGGCGCCAGTTACAGTTAAGGCGGTGGGATGAAATTGCACAAATTCTGGATCGCGAATAATTGCTCCACTGCGCCAGGCGATCGCTACCCCATCTCCTGTGCTAACTTCAGGATTGGTTGTCTGAGCAAATACCTGTCCACCACCACCTGTAGCTAAAATCACTGCCGAGGATTGAATCCAACTGATTTGACGATCTTTTAAAATACTTAAACCCTGACATTCACCCTGAGAATTACGCCAGAGTTCGAGAGCAAACCCCTGTGATAATACCTGAATGTTGCTACGCTTTAATACCTGTTGTGCTAAAGTGGCGACGATCGCCCGCCCCGTTGTATCCGCAGCATGAAGTACCCTTGGGCGAGAATGAGCCGCCTCTAAGGTCATGGAAAGCTTGCTCTGATGTCGATCAAAGGCGACACCCATTGCTACTAAGGATTCAATTGAATCAGCAGCCTTTTCCACCAAAAATTCTACTGAGTGGCGATCGCATAATCCAGCTCCCGCTTTCAAGGTATCATCCAGATGCAGTTTGGGAGAATCTTCTGGACTAATGGCAGCCGCAATTCCCCCTTGCGCCCAATCACTAGCTCCCGTATTTAACTGATCTTTGGTAATCAGAGCAACTCGCAAGTCTTGAGATAGACATAAAGCTCCGTATAGCCCTGCCGCACCTGATCCAATAACTGCTACATCAAACTTAGGGTATTTCAATTTTAGTTATTTCGACACATCTTAATTGGGATTTATCATGCCACAAAGGAACAAAAAAACCACGCCCAAACTGAAAACGTGGTTGTAAAAGTTACATATTAATTGTCATGCTATCTCTCTGGACTCTCGTCACAGCTGACTATTATCTTTGGAAATTGAATTTTAGTATAGTCCAGGATTGTAGCGATCACCCCCTGCATTCATCGAAGCTTCCATATCTGTAACAAAAAACTCATCCAAATTTGCCTGTAAACGCTCAACTTGGCTTTCACTCAACCCAGGAATCTCTAGAACATCCTCAACTGAGTTATAGGGGGCATTTTGAATGATTTTGCTAGCAAGGCTGGGGTAAAACCCTCTGAGTTTACGAAACTCTCTAACGTCGCTATTGTTGAGGTCAAGTTTACCTTTGACCAATTCTTGACGCTTCGCATCAGCCGTATTGACGCGAGCTAATAATGTTGCAGACTGAAAGTCGACGAGCGACCCCGCGCCGCCGAAAGGCGCAAGGGAACGCGCGAGGTTGACGATTCCTGTCTCACTTGCTTGGGCTACGGGCGTAAATCCCCAAGATCCGACAATTACTACTAATAAGGCAGCTAAAATGCCCACTAATCTCTTCATTGATTTTAATTACTCCTGATTTGACGTTATTTTATTCATCGCGAAGCACAATATTTTCTCGACGAATATTAATTTTTATTTGCTATTTTCTCTTTATGGAGGCTTTTGTGTCTAATAGACAATCAAAACCTCTGAACTAATGACATTGATATATATCATAATTCTTTGATCACATTTTTTAAATACAAAGTTCGAGTAATTCTGTTTGTCACTCGACAAAATAGGTAAATCATAGACATAATTAAACAGTTTGTCTGTTCGGTCAAAACAGACGGATTGATAGCTAGTCTTCTTAATTGAATTCCTATTTTCTTAGTCTATATAGTTTTCAGTTACCCGATAAATATTAATGCTCTAATCAGACAGACAGCGAATGTTGCTGAGATAAGTCTAAACATAGAGAAATTATAGAGACTATATCTTATTCCTGATCCCCAACAGATTCTCCAGTAAGTAATTATAATTAAATATGAGTAGTTATTATCGAAAACCAGTAAAGCAAAGTACCGTTTTGAAAGAGTTTAAAATTTTGATCGTTTCTATTGCTGTCTTCTGGATCGTCGAAATCCTCGACTTTTTGGTATTTCAGGGAAGCTTAGATGGTTATGGTGTTCGACCTCAAAGCATAATTGGGTTGCGAGGGATTGTCTTTGCACCATTTCTGCATGGAGGATTTGGTCATTTAATGGCTAATACTGTTCCTTTCTTGACGTTGGGTTGGTTGACCATGATTCAAGAGACCAAAGATTTCTATATTGCGACAATTATGAGCGCATTGATTGGGGGTCTTGGTGTCTGGGTTTTCGGATCACCTAACTCAGTTCATATTGGCGCCAGTATTCTTATTTACGGCTATCTGGGCTTTTTGTTATTGCGCGGCTATTTTCAAAAAAACTTTCCTTCAATTGCCCTATCAATTTTTGTAGCTATTGCTTATGGTAGCTTTATTTGGGGAGTGTTTCCTTCTCAGCTGGGAATTTCTTGGCAAGGGCACCTGTTTGGGTTTGTCGGTGGCGCGATCGCTGCTAAGATGGTTGCCCAGGAAAAAAAATAAGATAATCAAAACAAAGCTCTGCCAGTTGTTAATCTCCTCAGAGTACAGCCCAGGATCTTAGAGCTAATTAACTGGCGTTTCTGGTCAAGATTATTCTAGCTTCTTAGAGGATTCCCAAAGGATATATCTTTGGACGATGCGGAGCGAGTATTCCAGTATAACTGCTCCGCATATGCTGTGACCGTTGGTCAAGCAGACTATTAATATGCTGAAGGTTTCGAGTCTGTTTGTCAGAAGTTTAGTTCCTCAAATTGACATCAATTAGCTCAACCCAATTTTAGGTTCTAGTTTGTTCCCGCTTTTCCACAATCTGCCAAACTTCCTGCCATCTTTCAGCAATTAACGATCTCATTTTGTCTGATTGCCATTGAGGAATAATATTTTTGGAATTATTTTTGATTTTACTCATAGTTTTTCCAGATAATCGCTTGGACAATTGAACTAAAAATATTTGGGCTATTGCAAAAAATAGGGCAATCCTCTTAACCTGAATCAAAAGAACTTCTTGACTGTTGAGGGTTCTAATCAAGGGGATATTTTTATAGTTCAGAAAAAACGTTTGTTTCAACATACTATATCAGTTTTTTTCAAGTTATTGCAAATAATTTGCAATAATCAAGATTAACAATAGTATTACAGTTTAATTACTAGTTGCCTCTAGAATAGATAGACAAGCGATCGCGCTTTGGGCTTATCCCACCTGATTTAATTTTGCGGTTATCAGCTTAAATTAATTAGTTCTTGTCAAAAATAAATGGCAGAAGTCCCCCGGTCAAAGACAATGACCTTATTGAAATTCTTACAATCTGAACGTTAGTCTAGTAGTTTATTCAAGTTTATTCAATTCTTATATAGTTGCTGATGTATTTAAAATCTAAATTTAGTCAACAGTTGACAAGATTGCCTAAACTTAAACTGGTGATCATTGGCATGATATTTCTAGTTTCGGTTCTAGTCACTTCATTTCCTGCTGAGAGCCAAGTTCGAGAAAATTACGGAGAAGCATTACAAAAATCAATTCTCTTCTATGAAGCTCAACAAGCAGGAACACTACCAGAGTGGAACAGATTTCCCTGGCGAGGAGATTCTACCCAAGAAGACGGATCAGATGTGGGAGTGGATCTCAGCGGTGGCTGGGTAGATGCAGGGGACAATGTCAAATTCAATTTTCCGATGGCATTTACAGTGGTTAATTTAGCTTGGGGAGGTAGTGAATATTACGATGCGTATCAAAAGTCAGGTCAGTTAAAGCATCTATCTCAAAACATCAAATGGGCAACTGATTATTTAATCAATTCCTTTGCGAATGATAACCCTAGAGAATATGTTCTTTATGGACAGGTTGGTGACGCCAAGCAAGATCATAAATGGTGGGGCCCATTAGAAGTGGTTCACTATGAAATGGAGCGTCCAACCTACAAAATAGACACTAGTTGCCCTGGAACAGATCTAGCCGCAGAAACTTCAGCAGCTTTAGCTTCCAGCTCGATCTTATTTCGGAAAAATGGCGATTTAGAATACGCAGATTTACTAGTAGAAAAAGCCGAACGACTATTTGATTTTGCAGACAATTATCGCGGTAAATATTCCGACTGCCTCACAGCCGCAGTACCCTTTTATACCTCGGTCAATGGTAGTCAAGACGAATTAGTTTGGGGGGCAATTTGGCTCCACAAAGCAAAAATAGCGCAACAGACATATAGCTATTCAGGAGAGTACCTAGTCAAGGCAGAGACAGAATACGAAAAAATGGCTAAGCCTTACGACTATACCTACCAGTTTGACGATAAGTCTTATGGCAGCTACGTTTTATTAGCTCAGGAAACTGGGAAAAGTGAATACCAAGAACGTGCAGAAGCTTGGCTGAATTACTGGACAGTCGGACATCAGGGTAGAAAAATCACCTATTCTCCTGGAGGTCTTGCTTTTTTGGTTAAATGGGCATCTTTACCTTTGAGTGCCAATACCAGCTTTGTGGCATTTATCTATAGCGACTGGCTAAAGTCTCAGGGGGAATTTACAAAAGCCAAGCGTTATTTTGATTTTGGCGTTAGTCAAGTTAATTATATCCTGGGGGAAAATCCCTCTCGCCGTAGTTACTTGATTGGCTATGGTGAAAATTATCCGCAAAACCCACACCATCGAACTGCTCATGGAAGTTGGTTAAATAATATGTCTCAACCAGCAGTAAATCGCAATCTTTTAATAGGAGCCTTAGTGGGGGGACCCGACCAGCAGGATAACTGGGAAGACGATCGCACAGATTGGGTAAAGAATGAAGTTGGAGTGGGCTACAATGCTGGTTTTACGGGAGCTTTGGCAAAAATGTATGCTGAGTTTGGTGGTGAACCTTTAAGCGAGATCGCCTTTTCTCAACTAAGCGAACCAGAAATTTATATCGAATCTCAAGCTGTAACTGCTCCTCAAGCAATAGAACTCAACCTCTATATCATCAATCAGTCATCTGCACCAGCACGGGGAATAGAAAATCCTATGGTTAGAGTATTTTATAACTCTAAGCCTAGAGATCCAGATTTTGTATCAGTATCAACAGTATCTCAGGATTGTCCGCTCAATTCTTCTTCTTCACCAGTTGAACTGAAAAATGGAATGTTCTATACAGAGGTTTACTGTGAGGGAACCGTTATCTATCCAGGGGGCAAAGAAGATTACAAAAAACAAATTACGCTCAAACTCAACCATAAGTCGAATAGTAATCCCTTATTGAATAGTTTTAGTGGAATATTTACTAAACCCATTGAGATTACCAAGATTTGCTTATTCGATCAGGATGAACTCGTTTGGGAATCTGACCTGTAAGTAATAAATGACTAATAGTTAAGTAGGTGAGCGAGATTATTTATAAGATACCACTGCTAATTTTTTTCCTGACCTTACACCACAAGGGTACAATGTCCGCCGGTGTCCTGCAAAGGGATACCGCTTCCCTAAATAAAGGCTTTCCTAAAGGAAGATGCGACAAAGGGCTTCGCACGCATGTAAAGTAGTATATATGTCATTTAGATCTGATCCTACGCAAAGCCCATTTTATATTTAATTACATCTACCTACTTATAAATCAGGAAGATATTCAGCATATTTCTGATAGACGGCGACTCCTGGAATATCTGACTTAAATTCTGCGGGAAGTGAATATTTATCTTCTGTATATTCTTTACGTACTAGAGCGATCGCTTTGTAGGGTTTTTCCCATTTTTTGAGTAACGTCACTAACTGACCAAATTCAAGATATGCTTTCCCGTGTCGATTAGTTAAGCCAATAACTTGTAAAATTTTGGCATAGGCTTGAGGAGTACTTTCAGCAGCAGAAATGCCAATAATAGGACCTAGCTTTTCAAAGCTTTCATAGTTTTCCAAGACAGGAGAGACTAAATCATCACTAGAAATGAGATCTTTCCCTTCCAGAGTTTCCACGACATCGGAGATATTCTTTAATATGGAAAAATCTTGTAACTCATACTGCTTAAATAAAGCTAACAGTTTTAAACCGAGTTTATATTTACTGAGGACATTAATTTCTTTGGCATAAGTATTAATAGCTTCTCGACCTTCCTCCGTAGTAATTAAAGGCAAAACTTCTGTCTGCTTTTTCTTCACTTTTTTAGCAAAGGCTTCACGCTCAAGTTCTTCTCCATCTTCTAAATTATCTGCGACATATTGATAAAATTCTTGTTGTCTTCGACTGCGATAGCGTAACTCCGTTTGTTCCAGGCGCAAAAAGCTTTTTTGAGCAATAATCCCAGCCTGGAGTAAATCAACACAATTGCTTAGTCCTTTGTACCCTTCAGCCTCTCGGGACATGTTGATTTTGATTCGTAACAAGAGCAAAAACTCTTCATTGCCAAATTTATCGTTATTAATTTTTTCTGCTTTGTTACCGATCAGGGTAATTTCTTTGAAGGAACGACTATGTAAATTAATCGAACCTTCAGGAACTTTTGGCTTACCAAACTTTTCTTCATAATTACTTTTAAAAACGCCCAGTATTCCTTTAGCAAAAGGAGTCGCAATTAGAAATACAAGAAGAGTAGCGGGTAAGCCGATAGTCAGCATCTTAAATGCCATCGGGCTAGATAATCCTGAAGGCTTAGGAGAGGAAGAACGCTTTGGTTTCAGTATTTTACGCAGCTGTTTCAGTTTTTCGACGCTATCAACATTAATATTTTGCTCCTGTAGAGCAGCGAATATTTCCTCTTGATTGAGATTCTGATCATTGACTATTTCTTGGATCGTCTTTAGATCTTCTATGCTATCAACATTGAAGTTTTGCTCTTGTAGAGTTTCGAGCATTTCTTTATTTCTGAGACTATCTTCTAGCTGTTTCAGCTCTTTTAGCTCTTTAATTTTATTCTGTCTTTGGTTGATAGCATCAATCATCTCCTCGTCATCTAGAGGAACCTGCTCTACTTTAGATGAATCTGAATCTGCTCCCGACAATTTTTTAAGCTTGCCGAGATTTTGGTCGATTTTCTCTTGCCTCTGTTGCAAAACATCCAGCATTTCCTCGTCACTAAGATCGGGTTTTGATTCTGGGGTCGTCTTTTGAGCTAATTGGTAAGATGTATCAGATTTGGTTAAGGTTAAAGTACTATATTCTGAAGACAAGGTATTGATTTTACTCTGTCTTAATGACCAAGAGTTAGACTTTTGCTGGCTGCCATTGGTTGATACCTTGGCATCTACAATACTTGTAGTATTCAACCCTAACCACAAGATAGTGGTAACTAAATAAATATCTTGCAACTTAGGCATAATCTTATCTAAGTGATGTCAAACTCAATCTATAGCTATAGTTCCCAATCAATGATTAAGATTTACTATTCCTTCTGACTCCATTCATCACTTTAAATCTGTTAAAAAACATCTGTAAAAAATTCACAGCGTGCTAGTTGCCTCTTCAGTAAAACAAATTAAAACTCCGACAGCGATCGCACTTGGTAACTTCGATGGTATTCATCAAGGGCATTGCAAGGTGCTACAACCAATTATTGATGCTAGTTTTGCTAGTAATCAGCCCCAGGTATATTCAGCGGTAGTTTCTTTTACTCCTCATCCCCGTGAGTTTTTCAGTGGGAGTAGGCTATCTCTCCTGACTCCTGTAACTGAAAAAGCTGAAATTCTAGCTAATTTGGGGATTGAACAGTTAGTGCTGTTGCCGTTTAATCATGACTTAGCAGCTCTCAGTCCTTGGCAATTTGTCGAACAAATTCTAGTAGAACAATTACAGGTTAAATTGATCAGCGTCGGTTCTGACTTTCGTTTTGGTCATCAGAGAAGCGGCACAGGAGCCGACTTAAAAAACATTGCTAGTAGTTTTGGCATTGAGGTACAGCTAAATTCCTTACGCAAGTGCCACAATAATAATCAAGAAGCAGTGCGGGTAAGCAGCTCTCTGATTCGTCAGGCTTTATCAGAGGGAAACGTGGCGATTGCTAACCAGATGCTAGGTAGACCATATAGCTTAATGGGAACCGTGGTTACAGGAAAACAACTGGGCAGAACGATTGGCTTTCCCACCGCCAATTTGCAAATTCCCCCCGAAAAGTTTTTACCTCGATATGGCGTTTATTCAGTAGATGTCTTATGGGAACAAACTGTTATCCCAGGTGTAATGAACCTTGGCTGTCGTCCGACAGTAGCAGGAGCAGCCCCCACAATCGAGGTACACCTTCTTAATTGGACTGGAGATCTTTATGATCAAATGCTTAAAGTAAATTTACTCAGTTTTTTGCGCCCTGAACAAAAGTTTGCTTCTCTTGAAGAGTTGAAGCAACAAATTGCTAAAGATTGTCAAGCAGTATTAAATAATTGATAGTTGAGGATACATAATTGATGTTTAGCAAGGGCATAGCAAAACATGAAAGAATCATTGATGAATCCTCTTGACCATTCTCTATTACAGCCTGGTACTTTATGGTCAGAAACATCTGCGCGTACCAAAACTGCCCGCCAGAGTGGGGCGCTTAAATCTATTGAAACAGAATACCACCTAATTCAACAGCGTGATATCGCTTTTATCGTTCGCACCTTATCTAATTTAGCCCTCAAAGAGACAGCCAGAGTAAAGCAAGCTCAACAAGAAGTCAGAATTGGTAAAAGAATTGATCCTTTCCTCCCCTACGAACCAGATCTATTTGTGGGTGATATTTCCCCAACTCATATTTGCTTATTAAATAAGTTTAATGTGGTGGATAATCATCTGCTGATCGTGACTCGCGCTTTTGAAGAGCAAACCAATCTCCTCAACCTAGAGGACTTCACTGCTTTATGGTCTTGTATGCAAGAGATTCAGGGACTGGCTTTTTTTAATGGCGGCAAAATTGCTGGGGCTTCGCAGCGACATAAGCACCTACAGCTAATTCCTTTGCCTTTTTTACCAGATGTAATCGACATTCCTTTGGCACAAGCGATCGCCAATACAACTTTTAAAAATTCTTTAGGTAGAATTGCCAGTTTTCCCTTTCTTCATCGCGTTGCTACTTTGGATATATCACCTCATCATACTCCAGCAGAGGCAGCTCAAATTATGCTAGAACGCTACCATTCGTTGCTACATCAGATCGGCTTTAAACTCCATCCTCATACACAGCAACAGCCTGGGGCATATAATTTTCTTGCTACTAGAAGCTGGATGATGATTGTACCGCGATCGCAAGAGTCTTTTAAGACCATCTCGATTAATTCTCTCGGTTTTGCGGGTTCACTATTCGTGCGCGATCAGGCTTCTTTAAAATTACTTCAAGAGTTAACTCCCCTCAAGCTGTTGACTAAAGTTACTTTTGCCGATTCCTAATGCTATGTCTTTTTTGATTTCCAGGATACTTGACTAAAGAAACTTTCAGGAAAAAAACTTAAACCTACATCATTAACTTTACAATCTTATTGAAAAAAATATCTGGTTTAAATAATTCTCTCCGCATAGCTTAGTAACCAATGTTACGCAGAATTACGAAACAATTAGTAATCTAAACAAAATATGAAAGCAGATCGATAAACCTTATTCCCTATTCCGACGCGATCTGCGGAGCAGGAAGGAGAGTGACTTTGTTTAGGACTGTTCCTGATTCCCAAGTCCCTACCCTAACAAATTCATTTACGCGTAACATCAGTTACTAAATTCAGCTGAAAACAAAAAAAAGACTAGATGCCTCAACATCATAGTCCTAGTATTTGTAAAATTATTAATTACAACTTAAAACAGCGTTGATCATTAAGTAATGTCCTACAGAAGATTATAGTTCGTAGAGCAGAGCCTAAGCTCTTCTTACGACACCTGCTCTTTGATGGGAACCAACAACAAAGGGCTAGCCCGCATGTGCGGAGTGTCGCGCTAAGCCGTTAGCTTTTTAAATCCAGGTTTGATTTACTAAAGATAGAAAGAACAGAAATAGCATTACGCATTCACCAACGCCCTTAAAACTAACTGTTGGGTATAGTCTGCACCGCAGATGCACCGTCAACGCCTTTGGCAACTTGTTCCGCTTGAGATAACAATCCTTCAGCATCGGGATTATATTTCAAGACGACAGTGCTACCAGTCTGGGCAACCCAAAGTCCCACGTTATCTGATACCCCAGCTTCATCTAGAGCTAGAGCAACACGCTTGGCTAAACCACTTTCGTCAAATTGTCCGTCCAAACCAACTTTTTCAGGAGGAATGTCATTATCTGCTGCTGCTTTGGCAACCGCTACTTTCCCTGAGTTTGCTGCCTTATCTTCTTCTTTTTTACCAAAAAGCTTTCCTAGAAAACCCATAGTTTTAAATCCCTCTTGTTTAATTATTAAGAATGCATAATCTTCCTGCATCTGCTGGCAGTATAAAATTATCAAGTTAAAACACAGCCAAGAACTTATAAAGACTTTAGATTTATTAGTACTAATGTTTGCTATTCATAGCTCCAAGATATTGCTGCAAATAAGGAGAAAACACTTCATAAATCAACGTTAATGGTTGGCGATCATGCCAAAATAAGTAATGACGACCCCAAAATGGCGCTTTGTATCCAAATGAAGCTTCTAATTCGGGACAGTGACCACAATAAACACCTCGTACATCCCGATAGAGTTCAGTGTGCAAAGTTGATAGACTTCGCCAAATAGGTAAAGAGCGATTTTGAAGATAGTCATCAACATTACTCCCATTCCACCAAGAAGCAGCATAAGCTAATCTTTGACCCGACGCGGTACGTAACCAAACTTGTCTTCTTAATCGAGGTTCAGTGATGGCGGCAATTTCTTCTGGCGCACCATCATCTTTTTTCCCAATCAATGACATGTCAATTACATCAACCTCTGTCGGTTCTCCTGTAAGCAACTGCAAGAGATGGGTTGGGGAACCATCCCCTAGTAAAAGCATTTGCCATGTAGGAGCCAGCTGTTCATGAGGTAGTCCTTGCTGGACGATCTCTTTGCCTCCCGACCAGATCGGCTTAAGAGAGTGCCAGCTACCAGGAGTGGTATGAAGATTGAATGGTTGAGTTGCAGTCACGTTTGGTTACAAAACTTTATTCTTATTAATAAAATCCTAACGCTCTTTGCTCAAAATTTCTTGTATTTAGTCAAATTGATGGCAATTAGACCCACGAAGTAATCTTATGGTTGCTGTTTTTGGCGTTCTTCATAGACCAGCTTGATCCCGTGAAAGATCAAATTCGGGTCAACAATTGTTTTTTGCTTAAGCTCGGGAAACTGACTGTACAGGTATAGAGACAACAATTTAGCATCCCCTCCTGTAAAAAGTACCTGGTTGTCTGGAAACTGTCTCCACCAATCGTTAATAAAACTCTGAATGCCTGAGATCATCGTATAAATAATGCCGCTGGCGATCGCCTGCTCGGTATTGTCAGCCCAGCGAGGTGGCAATGTATCAGGAAGCGTAATCTGAGGCAGAGCTGCGGTTTCTTGCTTGAGGGTAGCAAGTTGCCCTCTTAATCCTGGTAGAATCGCGCCCCCAATGAACTTGCTCTGTTTGTCCACTGCGGTAAAGGTCAAAGCTGTTCCGCCATCAATTACCAGACATGATTGTTGATAAGTTGCGATCGCACCCCAGGCGGCTAAAGCCCGATCGATACCGATTGTGGAATAAATATTAGTTAACTGAATATCAGTAAGACTCAGTAAATTTAGTTTATGGTAGCCTTGCCACAGTTGTGTTTGTGAGGATACGACGGAGGCTAGATAAATAGGAATGAACATTAAGCCTTGCTCAATCAGCTCGGGACAGAGAAATAGTGGTGGTAGCTGACTTGGTTTAACTTGATTGCCTAAATAAGGAGTATTCCAGGTTTTAATTAGAGTTTGACGGCAATACCATGCCCAATGGAGCCGTGAATTGCCAATTGCTAATGCTAACCAGTTGTCTTCATGTTCCACTTAACTTCGGCGCTACTATCTTACAAAATCATCCTGACATAAAATTCGCTTAAAATAGGCTTTTGTTTTTGCTCCTAGCATTTTGCAATCAAACCAGGGCAGATCTTAGTTGCTAGAAGAAAGCGGTTCCTGACTAATGACTACCTTGTCACCATCTTTAAGATAGACGGCACCTTTGACGACAAGACGATCACCTGGCTGTAAACCCCCAACAATTTCAACCTTTTGACCAGGTAAGATCTCGCCCAAATTTACCTGCTGTGCCTTGACGGTGTTATCTTGCTGTACCAGAAAAGCGATCGCCTTATTTTCTGATTGGGGGAGAAGTGCTTCAATGGGAACTGCTAGACCTTGATTGGTGTCAGTATTAATTGCTGCCTGGAGGAACATTCCTGGTTTAAGCCTAGTGCCTGAGGGTAAGTCTACCTTTACCGTAGCTTGCCGAGAACTATTATCAATCAAAGGATCGATTTCTCTTACTTTTCCTGACAGTTCTAAATCTCGGTTGTTTTTGTCAGTAATTTGAACCCTCTGTCCTGGTCGAATTTTCCCAATTAGGGTTTCTGGTACTAGCAAACTCAATTCTAAACGTCCATCTTGAATAATGGTGAAGAGCATTTCCGAAGTATCAGTAGTTTGACCAACCTTCGCCTCCCGAGAAGCAATAATCCCCCCACGGGGGGCAGTAATCGTCGTGTCTGCTAGCTGTGCTTCAATTGCTTTGAGCCTACCTTGAGCTTGAGCTAACTCCGCCTGAGCCTGAGCAATAGTTTGCGGACGAGAACCTGCCTTGAGTTGAGCCAACGCTTGTTGTTCTTCATTCAAGTCCGCCTTGGCTCCCGCTAATTTAGATTCAGCTATTCGTGCTTGATTAAGAACCTCATCCAGGCGATCGCGGCTAATTGCTCCTTCTGACTGGAGAGTAGTATTGCGCTCTACCCTTTTTTGGATCAATTCGAGGTCTGATGTGGCTTCAGCGATCGCTGAGCGGGCATTAACAACCCTAGATTCTGCTTGGGCGATTTCTTCAGCACGACTGCCAGCCAGAAGCTCATCTATTCGTGCCTGCGACTGAGCTACAGCTCCTTTCGCTTGCAGCTTTTCTGCTTGTAAAACTTGATTGTTCAGCTTGGCTAGTATTTGACCCTGCTGGACATAATCGCCACGTTCTACCATTACATCAGTAATCAGTAATCCTGCAATTTGTGACATCACAGGAGTCCGCTCATAAGCTCTAACTGTTCCTGAAACATTGAGCCTACTATCAATATCGGTAGTTGTTACTTTGGTTGTGGTGACTGTCTGTGCCACTGCGCTAGATTCTCTGATCAATTCAGACTCTTCTGCCTCCGCAGTTGTCTGAGGTGCCAACATTCTGGTAGTACCCAAAGTTACTAAAATTCCCAATCCAAGTCCTAGCAACACGCCATGTTTCCTGAAAAGAGAAGCAAAACTAAACTGAGAACTGGGAGATTTTTCTGGCGATAATGAGCTGCTGGTCTTTTCTGACTCTAATAATCCAACTAGACTACTGGCTGTTAAGGGAATTGGTTTAGGTTCGTATTCTTCAACAGCATAATCTACCAGATAATACTGCTCCTCAATTTCGACGATGTATCTCGCTGGCTGAATAACATAGCCAGGTTGGAAAGGATAATTGGCTGGAGAAGCAAGATCTTGCTCAACAAAAGAGTTTTCTAAAGTAATACTATCAAGATTGCGCAGTAGTTTATCAACAACCTCGCTATTTTTAGTAATCTCAAATTCATTTGAATGGCAATTAATATCAAATTTATGATTCACGATTGTTAATAAAAATTTTCAAAAATATGGCTAGTAGAATATGAATAAATATAATTAGCAGTGAATGATAGTTTAGTCGATCATTTCCCACCACTTAGCTCTTCAAAGTCAACACTAGAGACAGCCAACAAGGACAAACTGGAATTTTTTATTAAATAAAAGGTTATTGACAACACAGTCAAAATAGTAAATGTTAATCTATATTAGGACTGAGAAGGCTTGTGATATGTATTAATATTATCTTCCTGGGAATCAAGACTTTTGTCTCCTCCAGGAATCAAAATTATTAAGCTACATTCTGCCTCAGATCTATGTCAGGTTAAATTCTAGACAATTCATAAGTCTTTTAGTCGTTTAATTACCATCCGTTTCTTAGTTATCTTAGTTTGGAGTCTTTATTAAGCCGATAGCAGGAGTCGGAATTATGGAATCACCACTCAATTGCACCAGTACTGATTTAGAGCAGGCGGCTATAGCTAAATTGCGCTCTTTGACCCCCTTTCTACCCCAAGATAGCAAAATTTTTCGCGAACCATGGGGGCGTTCTACGGTTTTATGTTTTGATTTTGCCAGCTGTCCTCATTTATACAGTGTAAACCAAGAGCAAGCTCGTATTATATCTCAGGCGATATTTGAACTTGGTTTAGCCAACTCAATGATTTTTCGCATGGGTAGCAAAATTATCGGTTGGAAAAAAGTCAACCCCTAAACTTCAAGCAGCTTACAGTGTAAGCGATTATGCTGTGGTTAATAAGCAGCCTTGAGCATGTGGTATGTAATTAGTATTTGGGTTAGGGCTAGGGGATAACTTTGCAAAGTCTCTCCTGTGGTACCAATAAGTTTTCCCAAATCTTGATTGCCTTCCAAACTGCAAAATTGTCCTAGGTAAGGAACTTCGCTACACATAATTTTTTCTAATTCTCTAACCTGTTCTAAGGTTGCATGTCCATCTATCTCTAAAATATCTACAGGTTTGCCCATATCACGGCTTAAACCAAGGCGAATAGCTGCACCCAAATGATTACCTTCAGCATTGAGAATTGTGCTTAATTCTGGATGGGGTATCGTGGGTCTTAAAATTAGATTGGCATTGAGCAGCAAATTATCATTAGCGCTTTCCGACTCGTTTGGAGGATAAAAAGAAACAATCATATCTGCCCATTTACGCTGAGGGCGGATAAATGCTGCCGAATCTGGTTCTCTTTGACGCAGTTGCGCTAATACTTGAGATTCGTCATAGCCTCTTTTGCGAGTGTCACGTTTAATTTTCCAGGTTGCTCGCAATGGTTCTGGAGGAGCGAGATAAGTTTTTACATCATAACTATCGCGCATCTTACGCGTAGAGTAACCTAGTAAACCTTCAACAATGACATACTTACGTGGTTCGATATATTCTGGGGGGTCAAAGGCGCCTGTGCTGTGATTGTAAATTGGCTTGAGGATTGCCTGACCTGCGCGCAGCAAAGCTAAATGTTGTTCGATAATATCCAGGTAATTACAATCAGGATGGAGAGCAGAGATTCCTTTTTCAGCTCTTTGAGCGCGGTCGTAACGATGATAGTCATCGGTACAGATAACGGTAACATTATCTTTTCCTAAAACCTGAGCAATTCCCTTGGTTAAAGTAGTTTTTCCCGCTGCACTATCGCCAACTATGCCCAGAATAATAGTTTTCTCGTTCATCCATTTCTCCTTTGGGAATTATCGCTCAAACATAGAATAGATCGGATGAGTAACAGTTGTAAAACTCAATAGGCTTAGGACTTAAAACCAAAGTCAAAAAAAGAGATGTAGCTGCCTAATTTAGCATTTACATCTCAGGAGACATTGTTAAACATATTACAGCTAAGAACTAGGGAGATAAGACGTAGGCGATCGCTACCAATAATGCATTAGCTAGATAAAATAAACCTACAACCTGAGTCTCACTCCAGCCACTAAGCTCAAAATGATGATGAATTGGAGCCATTTTAAACAGGCGTTTACCTTGACCGTTAGCTCTTTTAGTGGCTTTAAAGTAACCAACCTGAGCAATCACAGAAAGAGATTCTATAAAAAACACCCCACTAATTAAAAATAATGCCCAGAGGTTGCCACTGCTTAATCCCACTGCGGCTAATGCCCCACCCAATGCCAAAGAACCAGTATCACCCATAAATACTGTTGCTGGATTACGATTATGAACCAAAAAGCCCAAACAGCCTCCACTAAGACAGGCACAAAAAATAGCTAACTCGGGAGCCTCTGCTCCCAAGATTGCTGCCAAACCCAAAAAAGCGATCGCGCCTGTCCCAGCAGCCAGTCCATCAACCCCATCGGTTAAGTTAGTGGCATTACTTTCGGCAGTCAGCACAAATATTGCCAAGGGAATGAATAACCATCCCAAGGACAAATTTAACCCTCCAGGTAGACTTATACTGCTTACCACAGCAGCATCTTGTGTCCAAAGCCAAAGGGCAAAAAACAAACCAAATGCTACCTGTAAAGTCAGCTTCATGGAGGGAGATATTCCCTTATTAGACTGACGACGTAGCACTTGCCAGTCATCAATCCAGCCAATCAAGCCATAGCTCAAAGTTAGTAGACATACCGCAACTAACTCTGGAGAGCTCACTGTACCTTCAATACTAAAGCTAACCCAAAGCAAAGCTAAAATTACAGCTACTGGAACAAAAAAAATTCCTCCCATAGTAGGGGTTCCCGCCTTCTTCAAATGAGCTTGCGGTCCATCTTCCTGAACAACTTGCCCTGTCTTAAGCTTTGTGAGGAGTGGAATCACTGCCATTCCCAACAGAGCAGATACCAAAACAGAAGCGAGGAATGGAAAAAGGAGTAAGCCAAACTCTTGTACCGCAATCTGAGATACAGCTTCAACTGCGATCGCACCCACGGTTAAAATACATATTAGAGAAATTAGCAAAATTTTACCTGAAGGGTCAATTAATTTCTCTATTGACAATGACTTAACATCCACAATTAAATTACGCCAAATTTATGTTAGAAGATTTATGAAAATGTCTGCATGATTTCAGGAACCCTGATTTAGAGGAGGAGAGCCTAAGCTAATTGGTTACAATCTGGCTTCTCCTCATCAATCTGTGTCAGATCTAATCGTCACCATCATCTACAAAATCGTCATCTTCGCCATCCATTAACACGTCCAAATCATCCTCGGCTTTAACCTTTTCCGTTTCTATTGTTTCACGTGGGATCAGACGATTGTTCGCTTTTAACCAATCTAAGAGAGAGGCTTCCTGTTTCAGAGGAATCACAATTGCTGGCTCATAACGAGGTTCTTGAACCAAAGCTGGGTTTTTACGTTCCATATTACAATCAAAGAGTTTTGAACTATATCCAGACAATTTTATCTGCTTGAAGTAAGATTAACCAACTAGAATACGGCGATAAAGAATGTTTTTGACTATCTGACTATCAAGTATCAATCTTAACTACAGTCTAGCTCATGAATTATACCCTAAGTTTAATTCGACATTGAGAGAAAACACGTGGTTTCGGATGAGCTTGAACCTAATTTGTTCATCTTCTAAGTCTAAAAGATTAAATTCAAGGTTTATTTTTTACTATCAAACTTGGTGCTGTTGTTATTATCTAGCTAGTTATTAGACTGTCAGTAGCAACAAAATTAAATCGTGAGCGTCAATGGCATAATATATACTCCTCCCAATTATGGGTTTGCCGAGTAATAGTCTAAAAAATAGTCAAAATTAATCGCTGGAACAACTGCTTGTAAGTGTTAATTACCGATCATGGAAACTTAAGGTATATTTAGTTTCACTTCAAATTATTTAATCCTCATGTCTACCATTAATGATGAGTACTTGACCTGTAAACATTTAGTTAATACTGAGTATCCTAACCCAGTTATCAATAAGCTACAAAAAGCTAAGCTGTATTAAGTAGCAAGCGATGAAACATCGGCATTTTATCAATTAACCGCAATTTTCAATTTCCTTGCCTAAAATATTTAACCCTTGAGGCTGCGTGCTTATGACAGAAAAAGAAGAAAATCCCCTAGTTGAACTTGTCAAGACCTTAGTTTCGGCTGGGATTTTAGCGATCGGAATTCGTGCTTGTGTTGCGGAAGCTCGTTTTATTCCCTCTGAATCAATGCTTCCCACACTAGAGATCGATGATCGTCTGATTGTTGAAAAAATTAGCTTTCGTTTCCGTAAACCAAAAAGAGGAGATGTGGTAGTTTTTTCGCCAACTGATACTTTGAAAGAACAAAATTACAAAGAAGCTTTTATTAAGCGGGTGATTGGTATACCTGGCGATGTGATTAAAGTTGAAAATGGCAAGGTATTTGTCAACAACCAAGAGCTGACAGAAAAATACATTCATGAACCGCCCGAATATAACTATGCACCGATTACAGTTCCTCCAGGACAGTACTTTGTATTAGGAGACAATCGAAATAATAGTTACGATTCTCATTATTGGGGATTTGTGCCTCAGGAAAATCTCATCGGTCGCGCAACGGTGCGCTTTTGGCCTCCTGATCGTTTAGGACCTTTGGATCAACAGCCGCTTTATCCTGAGTTTTGATACTGCATAATTCAGCTTTGGATCGAGCCATTCTGATAGCTTGTTAGAAAAAATGCTCCTACTGGCTGAATTATTTAATTGCAGAAGCATTCTCAGGATGTCAAGCTCAATCAGCGAAACATACTACTCACAGAACTAGCTTCATGAATGCGCCAGATTGCCTCTCCTAAAAGACTGGCAACTGATAATACCGTCAACTGCTCAAACTTTTTCGACTCTGGAAGGGGAATAGTATTAGTCACAATGACTTCTTTGAAAATGCCGTCTGACAATCGGTCAACAGCAGGTCCAGAAAATACAGCATGAGTAGCACAGGCGTATATTTCTTTGGCACCTTCTGCTCGCAAGAGTTTGGCTCCAGCAGATAATGTTCCTGCCGTATCGATCATATCATCAACCAATATTGCCGTCTTACCTGCAACATCACCAATTACGTTCATAACTTCTGCCACGTTATGGGCTTGACGACGTTTATCAATAATGGCTAAGGGTGCATCATTAAGCTTCTTAGCAAAAGCTCGGGCGCGAGCAACACCGCCAACATCAGGAGAAACCACCACCAAATCCTCAAGATTTTTAGTTAAAAGATATTCTAAAATTGCAGGAGAACCATAAACATGATCGGTGGGAATATCAAAATAGCCTTGAATTTGTGCTGAATGTAAATCCATCGCTAAAACCCTGCTAGCTCCAGCTTCTGTCAGTAAATTGGCGACTAGTTTGGCTGTAATTGATTCACGACCAGCAGTTTTGCGGTCAGCTCTAGCATATCCATAATAGGGAATTACAGGAGTAATCTGACGGGCTGATGCTCGGCGACAAGCATCAATCATAATCATCAACTCCATAAGATTATCGTTGCCTGGATTACAGCAAGGCTGAAGTAAATAAACATCAGCGCCACGAATCGATTCTTGAATCTGAACGTAGAGTTCGCCATCAGCAAACCGCTTACGTATCATAGGACCCAAATCCATTCCGATATAGCGGGCAACTTCCTGGGCAAGAGGAACATTAGCAGAACCAGAAAACAATCTGAGACGATTGGAGTCTGATAAGAAGGGAGTCTGCTCCATCGACTGAGGCATTAAGGTAGTACTATGGCTCACGGCAAATATATTCAAGTATGTTCAGGGCAATCTTGTTATTACAAAGACTGTTACTATTGGTGGAAATCTGGGTACTTAAATTAAGCACCAAAATCTCGATTAAACTCTGATAGTAATTTGTCTCAAGACGACAGGGCGGGCTGTCACTCTGTAAAAATCAAAGCAAAATTGAATTTACTTTAGCTTTTTTTTAGCTTCGCAACTTTATTTTGTTTATTCTTATACTAAAACTTTATGGCTACATTGTATTTTTTTTCACGATATTTAGCATCGGTACATCTCACTAAGATAAATATTACCAACTCTTTCTCTTCAATAATCTTGGTATTGTAGGGAAGTAGATAGAGAACAAGATAATAAGTAATTTAAGCTCAAGCTATGACAGCATTAATGATTGCAGGTACTGACACAGATGTTGGAAAAACTTTTGTGACGATCGCTTTAGCTGCTTATTGGCAAAAATATCGTCTAAATCGACAAGAGGATGTTCAGAATCTTTTAAGCATATTAAAGTTAATGCAAACAGGAGTTGGGGACGTAGAGTTGTATCAACGATTGTTTGCGGATCAGGTTGGCATCGAAATAGTCAATCCACTGCGTTTTGATGCGCCTTTAGCTCCGCCCATTGCTGCGGCGAAAGAGGGCAAGATGATTGATTTAGGAGAGGTTTGGCGGCAATTCAGCGCAACAGTACAGAGATCTCGCTTCGTTTTAGTAGAAGCTCTAGGAGGATTGGGCTCGCCAGTAACAGAGGAATTAACGGTAGGAAATATTGCTGCGGACTGGCGTTTACCGACAGTATTGGTAGTTCCTGTTAAGCTGGGAGCCATCGCCAATACTGTAGCTAACGTAGCTCTAGCACGAAGCCTCAACATTGATTTGAGAGGAATTATTCTTAACTGCTCTCAACTTGAAGTGGTGGGAAGAACTGAAGATTTAACGCCGATAGATATGATTCAATCTTTAACTCAAGTGCCTGTGATTGGAACTCTGCCTTACGCTAAAGACTGGGCAAATAGCGATCGCATAGCGCAGAAGGTGGCAAATTGGGATTTAGAGTTGATTTTTCCCCCAGCAGCGACAACAGCAGCTCATGCTTAAGGATATAAATAATTGATAAGATAATCAAAATCAAGGAGGAGGGATTTAAAGACCTCTGTATCAGCGATCTAACTTTTGTCCCTCTTTCCAATAAGCAAATAAAGAAACCTTACCAGCTAGATTTAACTACCCCAGGAAGCAAACCCTCGTGAGCCCATTCCCGTAGAACGTTACGGGACAAGCCAAAATCACGATAATAACCTCTAGGTCTACCCGTGACCATACAGCGATTACGCTTACGAGTGGCAGAGCTATCTCGGGGTAATCTTTGAATTTTGCGGCTAATTTCTAGTTTTTGAGCAGCGGAAGTAGCTGTACGTAGTTGCTCTTTTAATTCAGCTCTTTTTTCCGCATATTTTTCTACTAAGCGAGCGCGTTTTTTTTCACGCTCCACCATTCCTTTCTTTGCCATAAATTTTATTAGTTTTGATTTAAACACACAGTCTCTAAGTATAACTCTAACTTAGACGACATAGCTAATTTCCATTGATACTCAGAAAAAAATCAGGAACTGGCAAAAAACTCATTTAATTGATTGCAACATCGAATTAGCAAAGTCAATTGCCTGTTGAGGAGTGGAGATTTTAGCTTCAATTTGAGCTATTTGGATTTCTGTCAGTAACTTACCAATTAGAGGGGAAGGGGGTAGATTCAAGTGGTTAATTAAATCATTGCCCGTCACTAAGCCTTGAGGATGAGCCACAAGATCCAGAGGATCTAAATAACGTTCAATCAGAGGTTGAATCATTGCGGAATTTGTACCAGTAGCGATCGCTCTAGTCATTAAAAGGGGAAAAATATCCTTAACTTCTAAAAACCAATTATATTGTTCTCTTAAGTTCATGGGATCAACCATCCGCTGGAGTTGAGGCAGCATTTTGACTGTTTTGACCACTGCTTTGATTTGGGCGCGGGCATACTTTAATCGTCTTAATTCCGCTTCGGCAAGATCGGGTTCAGGGGTAACCAAAGTTGCCAAATTAGCCCTTAAAGTTATTTCCTGTTGCTCTAAACCAATCTGGCGGCAATACTCAATAGCTCTGGTTACAGCATTCAGTCTCTCTGAGGAAACCCTAGCCGCATTAGGCAGCCAAAAGCGGAATAAACCATCTCCAATTGCTCTAGCTAGCCAGTTGTTGCCTTGAGGAGCAGCAATAATGTAGTTTAATTCGGCTTGAATTCTCTCTGCCGCTACTGTTGTTAATAAGGAGACGCGAGCGCAAACTGCCTCTCTGGTGTCAGGATCAAGCTTAAAGTTCAACTGTGCTGCCTGACGATATGCTCTGAGTAACCTCAGCGGATCATCTTCTAGATTTTGAGGAGAAACCATTCGCAATATTCCTTGCTGTAGATCCTCCAAGCCACCCAAAGGATCGATTAATTCTTGCCGCTTAATGTTATATGCCATTCCATTGATGCTAAAGTCTCTACGCTTTAAATCTGCATCAAGACTCGCTCCTTCTTGTCGAGCAAGATCCAAAGTTGCATGAGGAAAGACGACCCTGGCAATTTCTCGCTCGTGATCCAAAATCACAAACCCTGCATCATAAAGATTGGCAATCTCTTTGGCAGTGGCGATCGCTTTTTCTGGCAGGACAAAATCGAGATCGAGGGGAATTTTGTAACGTTGCAGCAGAGCATCGCGAACTGATCCTCCCACTAAATATGCTGTCTCGGGCAATTGAGCCAAGTCGCAGGGCAGTTCAATGTGCTCCAGATATGATTTGATTTGTACTACGCTCATCTAAAAATTTATTTAAAAAAACTTATGAAAATATCTTTTTCAATCAGTAGCAGTCTGAGCTAGATTAACAATTAAAGCATGAAGCTCAGTTATAAAAATATGTGTATCTGTATTAACTGCCACTATGTTGACCGCTGCCAAACTTACAATGCAGTAGAAACTCAGCATCAACAACCTCACCTAACGGAAAATCCCAGTTTTGAGCCAATTGAACCTAGCATTAACGTCAATATTCGTACCGCAGGTGAAACGATTGAAATGGAATGGGATGTCGTCGGCTGTCAAAGCTTTGTTCAGGAAACTGGGAAATGGTCTAAACTACGTCCAGGGGAAGCGGTTCCAACCTAATTGTTGATTAGTTGTCAGTAATCACTAGTTCCTTTATTGACACTTTTGCCTAATCCACGTCAAGATAAACAGTAACGTTAATCTTTGTTAAGACGTTACATGTCATTTGAGCTACTTTCGTTAGACGTTTTACAAGAATTTGCTCGCCTTTACGGTTATTGGGCAGTATTTGTCGGGATTGCCATCGAGAATATGGGAATACCCTTGCCAGGAGAAACAATTGTCATCATTGGGGGTTTTTTAGCGGGTAGTGGAGAATTAAACTATTGGCTAGTTTTAAGCAGTGCGATCGCAGGAGCTGTTCTAGGGGATAATTTTGGCTATTGGGTTGGTCGAGTTGGTGGTTGGCCGCTTTTGGTTAATATCGGGCGGATATTTCGCCTCCAAGAACAACAGTTAGAACAAGCAAAAGACCGCTACAGTCAGAATGCGGTGCAGGCTGTTTTTTTTGGTCGATTTGTTACTTTGCTAAGAATATTTGCAGGTCCTTTAGCTGGGATTACCCAAATGCCCTATAGACAGTTCTTACTATGCAATTTGGGTGGTGCTGCTGTCTGGGCAACTACCATTGTTAGTCTTGCTTTCTTCCTCGGAAAAATAGTATCTCTAGAGCAAATTGTCAGCTGGACTGCTCAAATCGGCATTTTGGCTCTAGTCTTAGTAATTGCCTTGTTATTAGCGCCAATCATGTGGGAATACGGATATAAGAAGCTGCTTTCTAAAGATTAAGCTGCTTTCTTGAGCAGAGCAAAAGTAGCACTTAAACTCTAAACTAGCCAACGCTACAGTTTGCTTGAGACCGCTTTAATATGACCCATAATACTCGTAATTACTTACTGACCAAGCATTTTAGAGATGAGAACTGACTTACTGATTAGCTAATCAGGGTATCTTTAGCGCTTTTTGGTTGACGTTTGGTTCTGGCTTGCTGACTTGAGGAATCAGCTTGATCTTGACGGGAGTCAGATTCAATTTTGATTAGAATTTTTGGTCCTGATTTTGCCAAACGTACAATCATCCCATCTAAAGCTTTGGTCTCTTCAACACGCTCACCATCAATATAAGTACCATTAGAGCCTAAATTAATTACTTGCCACTCACATAGTCCTGATTTTCTAATCTCAACATGATGGCGGGATACCACTGCACTATAGAGAACTACCTCATTATTAGTTGCACGACCAATTTTAATACTGGGCTCATCTTTAAATGTCCAGCTTTGTACTGCTACTGATTGAAGAGGATGTAATAAAGTTAGTGTAATCACAGATTCATCTTGGTAAGGAGAGTTGATAGTCTAAAAACCTGAGAAACAGATTTTGCTTTTTATATAGACGTATAACATTTTTGTCTATCACATTTTGATCAAGAAAAGATAAACACCATCAAATTTATAGTTTCAATACTAGCCGATGGCAACAGTTGTGTCGCCTATTATCTTCAATCAACCTGGAAATAATTTCCCAAAACAAGGTTCCGCCACCTACTCAACGCCAGTTTTTGTTTTCCAGATCTCGCAACTGACGTTCTAAGCGATCAATCCGTCCGCGCAGTTCGTCCATTTCTGCCTGACGGGGAACGCCTAAGTCTTGCAGCATGTTTTTCATTTGTCGTTCTGCTTGTTTTTGCACGCTCCCCGATTCTGTATTGAGCTGAGACATTAAATCATCAACGAAGGATTTTGCTTGCTCAGGGTTTATTTTGCCATCTTTAACCCATTCATCACTGACTTCTCTAATTTTTTCGGCGACTAGAGAAGTAGTGCCAACCCCTAACATCAATAGCTGTCTGAGCCAATCATTATTATCCATTTTGTAATCTCCTAAAAGTTATTTACTATCTTAGTAAAATAGCCCAATATAAATATTATCGAACTTTTTCTGAAATTATATGGTTATTGAATGGCTCAAATTTAATGTTGATTCTGAATCTAGGGAACAGTTTATTCAGCAAGATGAAAAAATTTGGACGGCTTCTCTCTCTACCTACCCTGGATTTCTCGGCAAAGAAGTTTGGATTGAGCCAAATGCCCCAGGAAAAGTTATTTTTACGATCCGCTGGCAAACACGAGAGCAGTGGAAAGGAATTCCCCTCAAAGATTTAGCTAAGATTGAACAAGAGTTCTCTAGTGTCATGAACGCGATGAATATTGGCTATAAGATGATCCAAAGCAAAGAATTTCAGATCCGCAAATTTCCTGCAAATCGTTAATAGAGTAATCATTCATTAATCAATGCCTAGCTGCCCGAAGTGTAAACAGCCTGTGGACTCTCAGATAATTATTTGTCCACAATGTAATAACCCTTTGAAAGCATTTGGTCATCCTGGTATTACTCTTTACCAGTCGGAAGATAACAGTAGCTTATGCGATCGCTGTACTTATCATCTAGATGACACCTGCAATTTTCCTCAACGTCCTGACGCTAAAAGCTGTACCCTATTTCAGGATGCGGCTATCCCTTTGGTTTCCCAGTCAGAAATCCCCGCAAGTCGTCTCGGCTGGAGCGGTTTCAAAAATTGGCTCTATCGTTATCGGGGAGCAATTGCGATCGCTCTCTTGATTGTAATTAGTGTGGTGCTGGCTTTGAATTCTCAATAATGAATGCTTAAACTTTTTTGTCCAGACGAGCTGCTGATTCTAATGCAGTTTTGTTTCTTGCCCTTTGAGCATACTGCTGGAGATTTTTGACTGACATCCCACTCAAGATGCTTAAGTCTTCTAACTCTATGCCGCGCATTAACATCTCAACACACCAAGTTTGTCGTGCTTGTTCAATTGTGGGCGTCTGTCCTTGGGGGGTTAGCAGATCTACGGTTAAATTTTGCCAGATTACCGCCAATTCCTGAGCATTGAGAGCATTATGGTTATCATTGATCAAAATTGCTGGCTGGTTATCCTTACGACTCTTTAACCATTGAATTAGAGGATTTGTACTGCTGGAGCCATAACGGAAACCCATGACCCAGTGATTAAGAGGAACTTGTCGCTCCTGACCATAATTAATCTGCAAAATATGCTGCTGTGGCTCGACTATAGAATGCGATCGCTCTAAATTTAAGACTTCTGCTGCTGATAGTCCAGCGCCAAAAAATATGTATACTAGGGCATATTCCAGTTTTCCAGTTTTTTTTGCTTTACGAAATAGCGATCGCACTAAACTAGCGGGCAAATCGGCTATTTCCTGAGGTTCAACTCTGACAAGTGACCCCGCGCCGCCTTCAGGCGCAAGGGAACGCGCGAGTTTGACAATACTAGTTTCAGTGACCTGTGAGGTGCTATTGATGGTTGAGAAAGAACCCTGTAAAAATAAGGTTACTAAACTGTCTAGAAAACTCTCCTGATCTGACCAATAGCTGTAGTCTTCAGTACTTGATTCCACTACAAAATAGCCAATCAACAAGAAATTAAACAAATTTACGATCTGTTCGGGAGTTAAATCACTGTCTAAGTTTTCTTGAGCGATCACTTTTTCTAGATATTCTGCTATGTATAAGTTTGCCTCACTCAACCCCTTCCCCAGAGCCATACGGTTTTCTACTGGATAATTTCCCGCTTCTCCGACAATCGAACGCACCAGATCGGGCGCTTTGTTGAGCGTATGCAGACTTTGCCGACCGTATTCTTGTAAAAACTCCCCGATATTATCTTTAGTGTTCGCCTCTGCCACCAAGGCGTGAACCAATTTGGCAAATACGGTTGAATCCTCTATGACGGCTAAAAGCAAGCGGTACTTGTTGCCAAAATTACGAAACAAAGTAACTTCGTTCACCTGAGCGCGTTCGGCAACTGCTTTAGTGGTAGTTTCCGTCACACCTCTTTCGGCAAACAAATCTAGCGCCGCTTCAATCAGACGTGCTTTGGTTGATTTTCGGGGAGTAGACATATAAAGAGGAATCGATATTTAGAGTAACCTTAGCAGAGTGGAATTAATGCTTAATTAATCATCCAATAATAATCAGAGAAAAACCCAGGAATCTAACCCAAGACAGATGACTGACCAGATTTTTAATCATTAGATTCTATTCTCAGTCCACCAGTTTAAACGATCACTAATTAAAAAAATAAAAAAATGTAAGTAATACTTGCACCATTGTTAAATTGTTGCTAAACTGAAATTATGTAAGCGGCACTTGCAAAACTGATTTAATGTCTTTAAATACAAGTATAGTAAGAGTCCTGCTAGTTACGCCATCAACGTAACGACCAAGCTTTCAAGCTTGATAATTACAGAATATTTTAGGACAAATTTTAGTAATGACACAGCAATTGATTGCTCCCAAGAGTCTGCCATCGACTCAACCAGAAGAGAAGCTAGAGCTATGCTGGGTAAATATTTTCTTTTTCGGGGCTATTCATTTAATCGCTCTTAGTGCTCCCTGGTTTTTCTCTTGGTCTGCACTGGGAGTAGCGATTTTCTTCCACTGGTTAACTGGTAGCATCGGTATCTGCCTGGCATATCACCGCATCTTGACTCACCGCAGTTTAGAAGTACCCAAGTGGCTAGAGCGTATTTTAGTGACCTGTGGCGCACTAGCATTACAAGGTGGTCCTATATTTTGGGTAGCAGGACACAATCTACACCATGCTCATACTGAAGACAATGACAAAGATCCCTACTCAGCCAAGAGAGGTTTTTGGTGGAGTCATATGGGTTGGTTAATGTATAAGCAAGATAAGTATTTTGACTACGATCAATACAAAAGATATGCTCCCCGTACCGATAGAGATCCCTACTATCGTTGGTTAAACAACAACTTTATTTTGCTTCAAGTTGTTTTAGGTTTTATCTTACTAGCCTTGGGCGGCTGGTCTTGGGTTATTTACGGTATTTTTGTCAGAGCCGTGACTTTATGGCACTGTACCTGGTTTGTTAACTCCGCGACTCACTTCTGGGGTTACAAGAATTTTGAATGTGATGATGGCTCACTAAATCTCTGGTGGGTTGGCATTCTAGCTTATGGTGAAGGTTGGCACAACAACCACCACTTCAATCCTCGTGTTGCTAAGGCAGGTCAACGTTGGTGGGAAATAGACGTTACTTGGTGGGCGATTCAGGTACTACGGGCTTTGGGATTAGCTAAAAAAGTAGTGTTTTAAGCAACATACGATTAAACATTCCTAGACTAGAATTATTTTCTAATATTTTAAAAAGCGATTGCTTGAAGTAGTTTCAGGCGGTCGCTTTTTATATAAAATACATTAGTTCTAGCTTATGTGGTTAGTTTTTTTGTAATTGTAAGTTGTATATTTGGTTTTGCAGTTTGCATATCTTAGTTAACAGGTAGACGACCAAATCCCTGATATAGTTGAGTTACGAAACTCTCAACTAAAATTACGAGATTCTTCTGTCTAAATCTTTAGTCGGCAATGTCCCTATTTTTCTCTGTTCTTAGAAGAATGAGGTGAGTACAAATCTAGAACGTGGGCTTTGCTAGAGCAAACTGATTTAATAATCAGCAACTTTAAGCGAAGTTCCGCCTTCACTTTTTTTATTCCGAACTTAAAAATACCTCAAACTAGACCCATGCTTTGATATTTATTTCGATGGTAAAGGAATTGAGGCTTTATTTTTAGCATGAACTGTTTCCAACCAAAGATGCTTAGCTTTATAGATATTCATCATCGCTTCGTCTAGAGTTTTTCCCTGGCTCATACATCCAGGTAAATCAGGTATCATTACGGTGAAGCCGCGATCTTCTGGATAAATCTCAATTAGATATTTGAGAGATAAGTAATAAGATAAAGAGTCATCTGACACTTTAAAATCTTGGTCTGACATGATTAATATTGGTCTAGAGAGTTAAAGAAAAGAAGCTGCTAATGCAACATTGCCACTCCGTTATACATGACGAAACTAGGTTGTCCACTCTTGGTTAAGTTTAGTTGAGAAACGTAACCTCTATCACAATGCTTCTTATAATAATATTTTCTGCGGATTGTTCTTCGAAACAGCTTGGATTTTCGATGGACGTTTCAGGCGACCTTTTGGTAATTGCTAGATGTCAACAGCTTAATAAGTTCTGGGCAGGGTTCTTTCTTCGTAATTATCCAGTTTCATTATCGGGAACAATTAGCGACTCCTGTCTGTCTTGGTAACTTTAATATTCCACGATATTTAAATACTAAAATAGATTATTCAAATCAACTGATGAAAGATTAACTGAGCCTGACCCTGGTACTATTTGATTAATGAGATTAATCTAGGTCAATCAACAGAGTAATAAAGTCGGTTTATTCTGTTTGGCTAAATTGCATATAGCTATTAAATTTATACATATCTAATAATTTAAGTAGCTCATAAATTTTGTTAAAACTATGAAAACTATTATTAATTCAGTCTTGTTGTGCATAGTCGTTGGTAGCACTTTGGTCGGGTGTGACATTAACAATAATCTTGAATCAGAAACTCCAAAGGTAGAGGAAGGGATCGACATTCGTAAAAATCCTGTAGGGGCTATAGGGAAGGCTATAAAATTGAGCAAAAATGTTAAAAATATTCCTCAAGAAATAGCAAATAAAGAACCTGTCCCTCCAGTTTCTTTCAAAGAGTTAATTAACTTTTTGCCGCAACCACCCGCAGAATGGTCAGCAGAAAAGCCTCAAGGGCAAACTAATAGTTTTGGTAATTATAGTATTTCTCAAGTTAATCAAACTTACACTCAAGGCGACAAACAGATTGAGATTAGTATCTTTGATTGGGCATTTAACTCAGCGCTGTATACTCCATTCCTTCTGACCACTGAGTTTAGTCAAGAGTCTACAGAAGGCTACAATAAAGGATTAAAAATTGATGGTATTCCTGGAAGAGAGGAATATACTTATGCTAACCAACAGGGAAGTCTTAATTTATTGGTAAACAGTAGATTTTTGGTTCAAATTGAAGGCAATAATATTGAGGACTTAGAACTACGGGAATGGTGGCAAAGAATTGATTATCAGTCTTTAACCAAGATTGATAAATAAGATTAATAAAATATTGTTATCGATTATTTGATTATAAGTATTTTTCAGTAGAGACGCACTCAAAAAACCCGCATAGGATCTGAATAGAGATTTAAATAATTTAAATAACTATTACAATGTGGATCAATTTTGAGCAAAGCTTAGCGCAAAGACTGGAAGTACAACAATTAAATCAGGAACAAAACCGTGCTAAAAATTTACGTGCAAAGGGAGCAGCGATTGTTCGTGGCGTAGCTGGTTCAGGAAAGTCTTTAGTTTTAAAAAATAGGGTGGAAAAATTATTAGAAGATTACGATCATATTTTAGTTTTAACCTACAATCGTTTTATGAATGGTTGGCTAAAGTCTCAATTTAGCCCAGATCAAAATCACATGATTGAGTGCAAGACTTTCCATCAATGGGCATATAAATATTTGAAATATAGTTATGATGATGACCTTAGTAAACTAGTTGATTTAGCTCACAAATCTAGTAAAAGATATCAGGCAATTGTTATAGATGAAGCACAGGATTTTTATGATGAGTGGTTTCAGGCTTTATTAGCAGTTCTCGACAACCGAACTCAAGCATTATTTATCGTTTATGACAATACTCAATCAGTATATGGTCAAGCTCATCGCCGTAAATCAGATTGGTCTTGGAAAAATCTCGGAATCAAGATTCCTGGAGGAAGATCGCAGGTATTTGATGTTAACTATCGTAACTCTCCCGAAATCTTAGAACTTGCCTGGAAATTTATCCTTCCTGCATTAGAAACAGCAGCAATTTCAGTAGAATCAAGAACTAGAGATGAAACGGGAAAAGTAATTCGCACTCCAAGTATTGGTAGTGTACTAGAACCTACTCCCTTCCCACTGTAAAATTAGGTAAATACTGATCAGTGGTAATGAATCAAACAGAAGCGTTGAAAAACCACTCTTTTGATACCGACAAGTGGCAGAAACTTTACTATCGTAATCAACAGCAGTACATTCGCCAT
>JBCDEP010000064.1:0-31139 GCA_039179675.1 Cyanobacteria bacterium P01_G01_bin.67 | reverse complement strand
ACCCAATGATAAGATTCCCCATAACATTCGGTGTAACAGAGTCATTTGAATCATCATTTTGACATCAAAGGTGGGATGCTTCTGGTAAAAAACTACGCCCATTTTTCCCCGTTGAATTTCTTGGTCGATCATCTGGGGAATTTGTTCTAAGTTAAATGGAGGATGCCAATGATAACCTACTGCTTCGGGACATTTAATCAGCTTTAAGTTTAATTTTTTTAACCGTACCCCCAACTCTAGATCTTCCCAACCATAAAGTTGAAACCCAGTATCAAATAATCCTGCTTCCAAAAGCCATTTACGAGCGATCGCAACATTACCTGTGGCAAAATAAGCGGCAGAGAAATCGGTGATTTTATAAGGCTCAGATGTGGGATCTTGAAAATTATTGGTGTTAATTACCGCACCATAAGTAAAAAGGCGATCGCTTTTTAAAGTTTTGCTTGCTTCGACCAACACATTAGCATGGGACTGAAGAAAACTGTCAGTCACTACTAAATCACTATCGATAAAGATGATCGTATCTCCTTTAGCATTAGCTACACCTAAATTGCGAGCTGCCGCCGCTCCCTGATGCTGCTGTTGCCATACTTTGACATGGGGTAAATTGTCTTGATCTTCCCTAAGCCAAGCTAAAGTGCGATCGCTCGAACCATCATCAACGATAACTATTTCGTAATCTTGGACTTTATCATCGGTTAAAGTTTGCTTTTCTAGAGCAGCAATACTTTTTTGCAGTATTGGTAAACGATTATATGTGGGTATAACAACGCTGATGTACATTGAAATTAATTACCTAATCCTGAAAAATTATCCCTTTAAGCTTTAGCTTTTTTTTGCTTATTTTTCTTTTTCTCAGCTTGTTTGGCTCGTTTAGCCGCTTGCTTCTCCGCCTTTAGTTTTGCTTCGGCTTGCTGTCTTGCTTTTTCTTTTTCTTCAGCAATTTTATCAAGATAGTAATGATAGTCCCCAGGATAAACAACTAATTCGCCATCACGGATTTCGACAATCTTATTCGCCGTTTGGGAAATAAAATAGCGATCGTGAGACACAATTAGTACAGTGCCGTCGTAATGCTGTAAAGCTTCTTCCAGCATCTCTTTGGCAGGAATATCTAAATGGTTGGTCGGCTCATCCAGAATTAAGAAGTTGGCAGGTTTCAGCAGCATCTTTGCCAATGCCAAACGAGCTTTTTCTCCCCCACTTAAAGCCGCTACTTTTTTGAAAGCAGTCTCGCCACTAAATAAAAACTGCCCTAACAAAGTCCGCACCTGTTCATTTTTCCAATCAGGAACTTCATCATGAATCGTATCCATGACAGTTTTATCTAAATCTAACGCTTCAGCTTGATTTTGTTCAAAATAACCAGGAATAACATTGTGTTTCCCTAATTCAATTTTGCCTTCGTCATACTCTTCCATACCCATCGCCATATGCAGCAGCGTAGACTTCCCAGCGCCATTGGGTCCTAAGATCGCAATGCGATCACCTCTTTCTATGGTTAATTCGGCTCCTAAAAACAAAATATTATTATTGTAGGCATGCACTAAATCCTCAATTACCAATACTTCTCTGCCGCTTCTGGGGGAGGGGGGAAAGCGAAACTTGAGGGTTTTTAAACCAGCTACGGGTGCTTCTACTAACTCTACTTTTTCAAGCTGTTTTTCTCTACTTTTGGCTTGAGTACTACGAGTAGCGCTGGCGCGGAATTTTTCAATAAACTCTTGCTGTTTAGCAATTTCCTTTTGCTGTCGCTCATAGGTCGCCCCTTGAGACAGTCTTGCTTCAGCTTTCTGCTGTAGATATGCGGAATAGTTCCCTAAGTAGGTTGTGGAAATGCCTCTTTCAGTCTCGACAATTTTGGTACATAAACGATCTAGAAATTCTCGGTCATGGGAGACAATTACCATCGGTGTATTGATCCCCCGTAGATAGTTTTCCAACCACTCGATAGTTTCCAAATCTAAATGGTTAGTCGGCTCATCCAATAAGAGCAAATCTGGTTCCTGTAGCAAGATCTTGCCCAAACTCATCCGCATTTGCCAGCCACCACTGTATGAGCTAACCAAGCGATCGCCATCTTCCGACGAAAATCCCATCTCAGGTAAGATCTTTTCCACCTGTGCATCTAGGGTATAGCCTTCTAAAGCTTCAAACTTACGCTGAAGTTTATCTAACTTGTTAATTAGACGGTCTAGTTGTTCTGGTTCAGCCGTCTCCATCGACTGCTGTACTTGATGCATCTGTTGTTGGATCGCATTTGCTTCAGTAAAAACCGTCCAAAACTCTTCGTAGACTGTACGGGTTGGCTCTACTTCAAATTCTTGGGTCAGATAAGCGATTTTGAGACTAGTAGGACGAATTACTTCCCCTGCGGTGGCTTCGATCTCACCGCTAATAATTTTGAGCTGGGTTGATTTTCCCGCTCCATTGACTCCCACTAAACCCACTCTTTCTCCTGGTTTAACCTCCCAGGTAACGTCCTTGAGAACTTCCCCCGTGGTGTAAGTTTTGCTGATGTGTTCAAGTCGCAACATGGGGTTTCTCCTGTAATGAGTGAATTGTGCCAGGGCAAAATACTTTGCTTTTTGTTTATTTATATTACGTTTTTTGTTCGATTTCTATTATATGATTAATGGATTGAAATATATTTAATTATTTTTTAAGTCTTGTTGCTTGTTTGACAAAATAGGTTGCAGAAAAAAATATATTTAAAGTTTATCTATGTAACCAAAAAGTAGTAACTTTAGGTATCTATATCGCCAAGGTAGCTCAACTGATTAATAAAAACCAGGCTTTAGCAGACTTGGTAACTTGCGCTACCGAGATCTAACAACAGACAGCTGAAACTATAAATAAAATTGCGCTAATTCAATATCTAAATATATTGATATGACAACAGTTCTGATAGTTGATGACTTAAATAGTATTAGAGAATTTTTAAAAATAAATTTATCTAGTGAACCAGATATTCAAGTAGTTGGCTTAGCCGATAATGGCACAGGAGCGATCACCCAAGTAGAAGAGCATCAGCCTGACATTGTGCTGATGGATATTGAAATGCCAGGCATGCTGGACGGGATTCAGGCAACAGAAAAAATTACTCACCGCTGCTCCCAGTCCAAGGTTTTACTGCTCACCAGCCAAGATGATCGACAACAATTGGATCGAGCCTTAAAAGCAGGTGCAAGAGGTTACATTCTCAAGAATACTAGCGTCAAAGACATCGCTAATATAATTCGTCTGACGGAAAAAGGCTTTTTTCAAATTGGTCCAATACTCGGGAATTGGGATGGCACACTGCATCGAAACTTGCAGTCAAATATTAGCAGTTTGGCAGTAGGTAATGACAATGGCAAAGTAGGAGCAATAATTCAAGAACCTACCTACAAAGACCATCCTGATGAAGCATTTGACATGAATTTTGTGTTGTCTAATTTATCCTCTGGGCTATTCCAACTCCAAGAATCAATTAAGTCTCAAGAAGATACCATCGCCAACTTAACCCATAGGTATTCACAGGTTCAACAGGAAATTAACGCTAAGCTCAAAAGTAATCGCCACCTAGTTAAACAGCCGCGAGCTATTGGCTACAGTTTTAAGGCATCACCAATCAGACATACTCAAAAAAGACAGCATCTTTTATTTATTGGTAGTTTTTTCTTAGGAGCATTGACTGTCCTCTTCTTGATGCTGTTGCTCATCCTCTTAGGCTCGTGAAAGTCCAACCTAGGAGAGCTAATCTCATGCTAGAGCGCGGTATCGCCAATTAAATTTGACTGTCGCCCCCCAAAAATGACCTCAGGATGACTGTAGTATTTGAACTCCAGCAAATTAAAAAATGGATCTGCTAAAAAGAAACAATGATGTTCTAATGCTTGCTCAGGAAAGCGTAACTTTGGTTGTCCATGAAAAGTGATTTGATGCTGTTGAGCGCGATCGCAGATTTGTTTCCAAGCTGAATAAGTCGGTAAAATTAGTCCGAAGTGCCTTGGATAAATTCCCAACTGTTTTTTCGGAATCTCTCGGGTAATGTGACCAACTAGCTGAGTTCCATAAAAATTAAAAATTACTGCCGAGTTATTCTCACGTCCTACTTCGCAGCCCAAGCCGATGGCATAAAATTCTTTTGCCTGAGCAATATCAGTAATGGGAATCGCTAAATGAAAAGATGTTGTTTGGTTCATGATTGTGACTTAGACCACAAATTAGTCTCTTTGTTGAACTATAAAGTACTGACTAGGATTTTCTAAAACTCGAAAAAGTAAGTTAACTTTGACTCGGTTATACCCAGTTAAAGTAGAATACTCACAGACATAAAAACATATTAAGGAATAATAACAATTATGAAGCAGACAGGAGCAGCCGTTTGGTTTACGGGATTTAGTGGAGCAGGAAAAAGTACCATTGCAGAGGCGCTTACCAACAAGCTCAAGTCTGAAGGATATCAGTTAGAAGTCTTAGACGGAGATGAAGTTCGAGAAAATCTGACCAAAGACTTGGGTTTCTCCAAAGAAGATCGAGACACTAATATTCGTCGCATTGGCTTTGTGGCTAAGCTCTTAGCACGCAATGGTGTGATTGTGCTGGTTCCAGTTATTAGCCCTTATCGTGCTATTAGAGAAGAAATGAGAGGGAAAATCGATAATTTTGTTGAAGTGTTTGTTAATGCTCCTTTGTCAGTGTGTGAAAAACGAGACGTAAAAGGACTTTACAAAAAAGTGAGGGCAGGAGAAATTAAGCAATTTACAGGTATTGACGATCCTTATGAACCTCCAACTAATCCTGAAGTTGAATGTCGAACCGACCTTGAAGAGCTATCAGAAAGCGTCGATAAGATATTTAATAAACTCAAAGAGTCTGGATATATTTCATAATTAATTTCCCCAATATTATCTGCTCCAAATTAAATCCATTTAAAAGCGGCAAAAGCTGGAACTACTAGACAGCTTAGAATCTAAACTGAGCAACTTGTAATTTAGCTTCTTTGATTTTGTCAGCGGCATTGTACTTCTGAGCAGAACCAATTTCTGTACTGTGGTAATTATTGCCCAGATAAACGTCGTTAATAATGACTGGATTATTCAGATTATAATCCGCTGCAATTTTAAACAAGCTTTTGAAAGTCAGTTATGGATGATATCGTCTTCAATACAACCAAAATAGATCTTAAAGCTAACCAGATCGCCTGCTTAGAATACCAACAGGATCGACTTTATGGAGAAGTAATTCAGCTCATTCCTGATCGTCAATTATGTTGGTTTAGACCAATATATCTAATCGGTTCCTGCTTAACCCCGCCCCATCTTAGTAACTTACCAGAGATGGTCGCTGAATCTTACCCCCGAAACGATGGGGTACTTCAGACAAAGAAATATTCGCCAAAAACTTCTACTACGAGATTGACGCCAGATTTAACTAGTTGGGATGAAGCGAAGCAGATGATTGATTTGCGAGCTGGCGCTGATCTACTCTGGCCCGCAATTTTATTTAGACCTGCTTTAGATATTGAGGTCATCGATTTCTTTACCAAATTAAACGAGATGAATCCTGCTTCAACAGAGAGATTGTCAAACCAGAAGTATTTGAATAGTTTTTTGCACCAGGTATGGCAATCACATCAGGATAAGTTTTAGGGTGATTAAACGTTGCTGCTAATAATCATGACTTTTACTAAGGTTTTTTTACCTCAGTTTTCACTTAGTTTTTACTTTTATGTTCTAGGTTAATGGGACACAAAAGTTAAATTGAATCCCAGGTAATTTTAGTAAATTCTAATACCAACTATTCAGCAAAACTAGACCATAATAGGCTCATATTAATAATCATTGCTTAGCTTTATTTATATCGCTGACAGCTCAATTTCAGTAATTATCCTGATATAAAGAAGGCTTAAATTGATTATAAATGTAAAGTGTTTCTCATATTTTAAGGTGGAAGGGAGTTTTGAATACATGAAATGGTTGTGAAAAGCGTAAAATATCATACACAATTTCCATAACTAGCCGAGTATTCTGGCAAAATTTAGCGACACTTTATCTATCTATCAAGATTGCATAAAGTAGGTAATTAAAGATTGGTGTACGTGAATTTACAGATTATCCTTGGAACATAAAACAAATTTTTTAAGCAATATCTAGGACGAGAAACAGTAAAAATGAGTAGCACGCAATTACAGACACAATTTACTATTTTTAGACCAGAAGGTTCTTTGAGCGCCGCAAACGCTTCAGAATTTCTCGACCGTCTCACAGTAGAAGTACGATCTTCAGTAAACTCTGCTTTACTTGTGAATATGGAGGCGGTTGAATTTATGGACAGCGCAGGCTTAATGGCTTTAGTCAAAGCCTTTCGCTTAGCAGAAAGCTTGGGACGTAAATTTGGCATCTGTTGCCTTGCTCCTTCGGTAAGGATTATGTTTGAATTAACTCAGTTAGATCAAGCCTTTGAGATTTTTGAGAATCAGGGTGCTTTTGAGGTTTCGGTCAATAGATAGAGTGCTAATTAATCTATCTCAAAATATCAGTGCTACATACCAAGCTAAAGTCCTTCAAGAGTTAAAGCTTGGTATTTGCTTTATGGCTAGATAGCATGGCTTAAACAAATAGACTAGTCACTTTGCCAATGATGTCTGAAAGTTTGATTGTGCCCCAATCTCTGCTGTCGGTACTGGCTGAAGTGTTGTCTCCAGTTACGAAATAACTACCATCTTCATTAATTGTTCTAATTCTCTTAACGATGGTCAGCTCATTTTTTTGAGGGTGGATTGCGACTACGATTTCTCCTACCCGAGGCAACCGCTGATGATAAAGATAAGGATCGATGAGGATCTCGTCACCTGGCTTAAGAGAAGGTAACATTGACTTTCCAGTGATTTTAAAGCGCTTTCTTCTCCGCAAGATTAAGAGTAAAAGTTCGCCATAGCTAGTTTCAGGTAGGATCTCGGGATCTGCCATCTCAATTCAGTCATAAGATATAGATATGTAATCTCATCATAATTCATTGGCGATTACCCTCACAGAGCCGCAGTCTCCGTAGGGGATAGATCGTGCGTAATACTTTTTGCCTTGGCAGACTACTAGAGTCTCTGCCTCGCCCTTAAAGTCGCAAAGCGCCGTTAGCCTTCTAATCTTAGATATAAATTTTACAGCTTAATCTTTATCAAAGCGTTCAAATGAGTTACCCTTTATCATGCGAGATAGACTTTTGGATCATCTTACTTGATAATGAGTATTAATCGATTTTCTTGGCTGGGGCGAAGACTTCAAAAAACCAGCACGTATTTGGTTCTGTTTACAATTTGTTTTGCTCTGGCGGTAGGATGCAACAATGATAATCAAACTCAGGAAAATGCCGTTCCTGTAGATCGCAACCGCATCTCTGTCGGCACAACCCTCAAACCCCGTACCCTCGACCCCGCAGATAATTATGAACTGGCGGGATTAAATATTATTTACAACGTAGGGGAAAGCCTCTACACCTACGAAGTAGGTACGACAGAAATTAAACCTTTGCTGGCAAAGTCAATGCCAGAAGTCAGCCAAGATGGCTTAACCTACAATATTCCTCTGAGGGAGGGAGTGTCTTTTCATGACGGGGTTCCTTTCAATGCCCAGGCGATGCAGTTTTCATTAGAACGCTTTATCGAGAATGGCGGCAAACCTTCGTTTCTTCTGGGTGATGTCATTGAGCAAGTCGAAGCAACAGGAGAGTATCAACTGGAGATTACCTTAAAACAGCCTTTTGCGGCTTTTCCTGCTTTATTAGCCTTTCCTGGTGCCTGTGCGGTCTCTCCTGAAGCCTACAAAATTGGCGCTGGGGAATTTAGTCCCAATACTCTAGTGGGAACAGGTAAATATCGGCTGAATCAGTTTAAGAGCGATTCCATCAGTCTCAATGCAAACGAAAATTACTGGGGAGACAAACCACTAAATCAAGGCATTAACATGCAGGTTTATGGCAGCAATTCTGCCAACCTATTTAATAGTTTTAAAACGGGAGCAGTAGATGTGGCATATCAAGCTCTCGATCCTCAACAGATCGAAAGCTTACGCAATAGCGAAGGGGAACTACAGGTGATTGAAGGCTCCGGAACAGTAGTCAATTATTTGGTGTTAAATCTACAGCAAGAACCTCTAAATCAGCCCGAGGTGCGTCAAGCGATCGCCGCAGGTATTAATCGCACTTTAATTAACGATAGAGTCTTAAAAGGACAGGCAGAGCCAATTTATAGCTTATTACCTACAACCTTTGAAGTTTATCAACCTCAGTTTGAGACTCTTTATGGAGAGGCTGATACAGCTAAAGCCAAAGAACTATTGACCAAAGCGGGTTATTCAGCCGAAAATCCAGCTATTGTCGAAATTTGGCATCCCAGCGGTTCAATCACGCGGGGTATTGTGGCAGAAACCATCAAAGCATATGCCGCCAAAGAATTGGATGGTATTATTCAGTTTGTTCCCAATAGTGTAGAGTCAGCGTCATTTTTTAGTAATCTCAGTCAGGGCATATATCCCAGTGCTTTAGTGGATTGGTATCCTGACTTTCTTGATCCTGATAATTATATTCAACCTTTTCTCGGCTGTACTCAAGGTTCTCCTAGTATGGGTTGTGAGTCAGGTGCGGCACAAAGTCGAGGCTCATTTTACTATAGCGATCGCGCTAATCAGTTGATTGAACAATCACGGCAAGAACAAGATGGGAGCAAACGGCAAGAGATTTTTATTGAATTACAGAAACTACTGACACAGGATGTTCCTTATATTCCCTTATGGCAAACAAAAGATTATGCTTTTGCCCAAAATGAGATCCAGGGTGTAGTGATTAACCCCAGCCAAACCTTTCCTTTCTGGACAATCGCCAGAACCGAGAATTGACGAAGTGAACGCAGCATCGGGACGCTGAGTCCCGATGAACGTTGACAATTAACAACTGGCAACGGACAATTAGCATCTACTAGACCGTACTAGTGCTACCAAAGTTAACAGCTAACACCATCAAATAATTTAAGGTTCCTGCTTAGAGCCAGATTATGAAACTGATAATTCAAATTCCCTGCTACAACGAAGAGGCAACTTTGGGGCTCACCCTCTCAGAGCTTCCCCGCCACTTACCAGGAATTGACCAGGTAGAATGGCTAATTATTAATGATGGCAGTTGCGATCGCACCATTGAGGTGGCACAAGCCTGTGGTGTGGATCATATTGTTGATTTAAAGTCTAATCAAGGTTTGGCAAAGGGCTTTATGGCAGGTCTGGAAGCCTGTCTGGCAGCAGGAGCAGATATTATTGTCAATACTGATGCTGATAATCAATATTGCGCGGCGGATATTCCCAAACTGATTGCACCAATTCTCGAAGGTAATGCAGAAATAGTCATTGGTGCTAGACCAATTCAGGATATTCCTCATTTTTCTCCCATCAAAAAATTGCTGCAAAAGCTTGGTAGTTTAGTGGTGCGTATCGCCAGTAAAACCAATATTCCCGATGCCCCCAGTGGTTTTCGCGCTATGAGTAGAGAAGCGGCATTGCGTCTCAATGTGTTTAATGAATATACCTATACTTTAGAAACAATTATTCAAGCTGGTCAGAGAGGTTTAGAGATTACCTCCGTACCAATTCGGATCAATGGTTATTTACGTCCTTCAAGGTTAGTCAAAAGTATTGCTGCTTATGTCCAGCATTCGATCCTAACGATTGTGCGGATCTTTATGACCTACCGCCCACTGAAATTTTTTATGGTGTTAGGTAGCATTCCTTCTTCCTTAGGTTTGCTCCTGTGTTGTCGTTGGCTGCTGCTGTTTTGGGGCATAATTGGCGATAATCCCGCTAAGCCTCGGGTTCCTAGTCTTATTTTAGCCAGTATTCTGATTTTAATTGGGGTTCAGCTTTGGCTCTTTGGTTTAATTGCAGATCTGATGGGAGTAAATCGTCAGCTACTAGAAGATATTCAATTGCGTTTACGCCGTCGAGAATTTGATTCTGACCGTAGGACACAACCAGAGCAACAGCGCGATCGCCAAAAAGATACGGTTTGTTAATCAGTTATTTCAGTTATTAGTTATTAGTAAACAGTTCAAAATCTCGTAATATCTGTTCTCGGAATAACGAGAAAATATCTTAGAATCAAATAATAATCTCAAGATAATATGACGATAACAACACAGACAACAACAGACCAGTTAAAAAGCGCGATCACCTCTTATCAAGACCAGGTAGATTATCTTGAAATTCGGGTGGAACAAAGCGAATCCACTGGACTTTCTTTTCGCGGTAAGCAATTAGATGCCATTAACCGCAGTTTTTCTCTCGAAGGGGGAATTCGTGCCTGTCATCTGGGAGGCTGGAGTTTTGTCACCTTTAATGGTTTAAAAGAGTTAGATGAAAGGATTGAAGCCGCTATTTCTCAGGCAAAACTAGTTGGTCAAGCCGAAACTAAATTAGCAACTGCTGAGCCGATTGAAGATTTTGTGCCTGAAAAGATCAAACGAGATCCTCGTGACGTCTCCCTCAAGGATAAGCGCCAACTTTTAGAGACTTATAATCAGATCTTGCTCAATTTTGATCCTCGCATCCAAACCACAATGGCAAGTATTGGCGATCGCTTTGGGACTAAAATTTTTATTAACTCCACTGGTAGCTGTATTGTTCAAGAAAGATTAGATATTAATGGTCGTTTTGCCGCGATCGCTAAAGGGGAGGACGGAATCGTTCGTCAGGGATTTGAATCAGTTCATTCCCGCAATGATTTTGATGCTCTGGTAGGCATTGAAGAGCGAGTCAAAGGTGCCGCAGAGCGAGCAGTTAGACAACTGGAAGCAAAACCTGTTAAAGGTGGGCAATATACGGTAATTCTCGACCCCTATCTAGCAGGAGTATTTATCCACGAGGCTTTTGGACATCTTTCGGAAGCTGATTTTGTCTACGAAAATCCCAAAATGCAGGAATTACTCACTTTGGGGAAACCAATGGGCATCAAACAACTAAACGTAATAGACGATGCCACAATGGAAAATCTACCAGGATCGATGAAATACGACGACGAAGGAGTTCCAGGACAACGCAAGTATCTAATCAAAAATGGGATCTTAACCGAGCGATTACATTCCCGTGAGACAGCAGGCAAAATGGCAGAAACTCCCACAGGAAATGCGCGGGCAATTCGCGCTAGCTATCCGCCGATTGTGCGAATGACTAATACGGCGATCGAACCTGGGGAGACACCTCTAGCAGAAATGTTTGCAGGAATTGAAGAAGGAGTATACGCAGTCAGAATGCTCGGTGGGCAAACTAATGGGGAAATGTTTACCTTTGCCGCAGCTGAAGGCTATATGATTCGCGACGGTAAGATTGCTGAACCTGTGAGTGACGTCACCTTGTCGGGTAATGTTTTTCAGACTCTTCAAGACATAGATGCCATTAGCAGCGACACTCTCTATACTAATGGCGGCTGTGGAAAGGGAGGACAAATGCCTTTACCTGTGAGCGTTGGTGGTCCTCATATCCGCATCAAAAATGTGGTGGTTGGTGGTAGATAAATTGTTGACCTGACATCAGAGTTTAGTTTTTTAAAGCGATCGCTGATCTTTATTTCGTAAATGCGATTTAATTTCTAGATAGCGATCTCATCAAATACTTGTTTCATTACTATATTTTAATAGAGTCGCAGGGTGGGCATCTTAATAAATTAAATACCTAAAAATTTATTCAATAATGCCCACCAAATCTTGCTAGGCATTAGGCGCACAAACGCAAAGGATTCAGATCGCGATCGCATTTGTCACAGTATCTAGATCACACTATTCAAACAGTCTCGTCAATAAACTGAGAAATAGTAATTTAACAAATAAAGAATTAGCTGAAGAGATTGTCTTAATTTGGGAAACTACTGATGCAGAGGAATGGAAATCGACTTATTTGGATTCCATTATAAATGCGATTGCGAAGTTAGCCAAAGGCATCGCTTTTTTTGTTGTGTAAGTGCGATCGTCTGAAATTGTTAACCAGATCAAACTTTAAGGTAAGCAACATGATTTTCTGCCCCACAACCGATTATTTTCTTGTCGCGAGTTAATAAAATAAAATCATTAACCCTGGCTGTGGCTACAATAATTCTATCTGATGGATCTCCATGAAAATCTCCTGGAAAAAACTACTTTCAATAGCTATTTCTGGAGACATAACAGATAAATTAACTCCAGGCTGGTTAAGACTATTCTTTACCCACTGATGTATCGGTTGGGCTAAACTTACCCTGTTTTTTGCCACCAGCATTGACAATTCCCAGACAGAAATCGCAGAAATAAATACCTTGCCTTTACTTCCAGCTTGGTTGATTAAATTAATTGCTTGCTGAGATAATTCAGTCGATCCATTAAACAGCCATATCCAAACATGGGTATCCAACAATATACCTTTTTCCGAATTAGGCATCCGTTTCCCAATCTTCTCCAATACCGTCCACAATATCTTCCTTAATCTCAACCGTATTTGCCAAACATCCAAACAAAGAATATGCTTCGTCTTTCAATGGGAGTTAATTTAGCCATTGGCTTACCGTGCTTGGTGATAGTTAAAGACTGTTTTGTCTGATTGACGCGATCTATCAATTTGAGACAGTGAGTTTTAAATTCTCCCGCACCAATGGAATCTTTATCTTGAGTCATTTTTTAGTAATGACCATACAACTATAGTCATAATTATTCTAGCGTTTGATTTTGATCAAGGCGATCGCTTATCTTTATTTCATAAGTGCGATTATGTTGACTTAAAATATTGAAGCAACAGAATTATATAAAGTCTCAGCTTTTGGTAAAGTTTTCCCTTTTTCTTGATATAGTTTCACCAACATATCCATAACTTCTACTGCATTTTCTAATGCTTCTTGATATGTTTCGCCATGAGTTACCCACAGCTGTTCATCTTTAAAATCTGGTAGGGATACAAGAAAACAGTTATCCTCGTTACTCCATTGAATTACAACTCTGTATTTCAACCCATGCATTCTTCTCTTTCTCTATTCATTTAAACTCTTTGCTTGTTTTGATAGCATTTCCCAATTATCAGGTGGATGACCGCTTTCTAGCATTCTCCTAAATACTTGATAAGCATCAGTCTTACTTTTATAAGCCCGTTTGGATTTCTCATCATTCACCCAAACGTAAACAATAATTTTCTGTTGCCGATGATAACGAAAGAACAACCTATATTGCTGAAAAAACTTAGCTCGAAACCAATGTTTATACTCGCCACCAAGAGTATTCCCCTGACGATATTCTTTACGGGTTGGATCTTGAGGGATGATTTCAAATGCTAGTTTATTTATCGCAGCTAATCGTTTAGTGACGTTTTTCTTTTGATAGTCCTGCGGATATTTCTGGCGTAGACGTTCGACTTTATTAGTTAATTCTTCTAGCTGGCTGATAAATAGAGGGTGAGCAAATATACGCCATTCATTGATGATTAAAGGCTTTTTGTCTGACAAGATTATTCATCCTCATCAGATAGAGGTGCATCCAAATCTACTTCTATATTGACCACTAAAGATCGAACTCGCTCTAAAGTCTCGTTAGTGATAGGTTGTATATGTTGTGGATTTTGCTCTATGTCTTCAGCCAAAAGTTCGAGAAACCTCTCTAATATGGGATCTTCTTCATAGGCTTTACTACGAGCGATTGTAACTGTTCCGTCGTTATTGATAGCGTAAGTAATTTTGTCCCGTTTACTCAAACCAAGAGTTTTACGTACTATATCTGGCACAGTGGTTTGGTATCTATCAGTAAGAGTTGATTCTGCTTGTAATATTTCAGTCATAGTCTACCTTGTCAGGACTAAACTGATTGTAGCCTAACAAATAATGCAATTGCATTGTTAAGGCGATCACTTATCTTTATTTCGTAAATGCGTAACAAAGTCATGCCGTAGGCTTATCGTGATATTGTTTAAGAATTGATCGCATCAAATACTTGTTTAACTATTTTGGGATGTAATATCTTTCCAGAGTGAAAAGGAATGACTACTCTAATTTCGTCTTTGCGATATATTCGATGACTTCCTTTACTCCGAATAAATTCAAAACCTGCATCAAACAGAATTTTCTCCGCTTCTTTTGCTGTAAGCCTTGGTAATTTAGGCAACAGATACCTCTAAAGTCATAGTAGTAACTTTCTTTTGGAGAAGTTTTTGTTTTTCATTCTTGGATAAAGTCTCTAAATATAGTTCGATTGCTTCAGTAATATTAGTTTGTACTTCTTCTAAAGTGTCTCCCTGACTCTGACATCCTTTTAATTCTGGACAGTAGGCATAGAAGCTGTCTTCGTCTTCTTCAATGATGATGTTTAGTTTATACACGATCGCATTTGATATTGAGTAACTACACTAATTATAGTGTTTGAGTTAAGGAAGTGTGATCGCTTTTTAGTTTCGGTGTTGCTATTTCCTAAATATTTCCATATTTGTGTGTTCTTGTCTATTTTTCGTAGATTATCAGTATTTTCAATAATGCGATTACAAATAAAATCAGCTAATTTGGAATTACTTATACTAATATATTTCAATTTTTATTATGAAAAAAATAGATGCTAAACCCAGAACACTAGAGGAATTACTTAGTCAAAAATATACTATTGATTATTATCAACGAGAGTATAAATGGCAAACACAGCAGATATTAGAATTATTAGAAGATTTAAAAGAGAGATTCATTGAAAGCTACAACGATAAACATGAACATCGAGAAGTTGAAAAATATTCACGATATTTCCTTGGAGATATAATTATTAGTGCTAGAGATAATAAAAAATTCATTATTGATGGTCAACAACGTTTAACTTCTTTAACCTTATTATTAATTTATATTCATCATCAGATTAAAGAACAATATGAAGAAGATGATGGTGATGTAAAGAGACTAATTGCTTCCACAAAATTTTCTCAGAAATCTTTTAATATCGAAGTTGAAGAACGTAAAGAAGCTTTTAAAGCTATTTATGAAGGAAAAATTTTTAATATTAATGACCAGCCTGAATCGGTTATCAATATAGTAGAAAGATACAATGATATTGAAAGCGAATTTCCAGAAGATTTAAAAGATGACGTTCTATTATATTTCAAGGATTGGTTAATAAATAACGTAGATATCGTAGAAATTACAGCTTATTCAGATGAGGATGCGTATATCATTTTTGAAACAATGAATGATAGAGGATTAAGTTTAACTCCTACTGAAATGCTTAAAGGTTATTTGCTATCTAATATAAAAATTCCTGAACATAGAATTGAAGCTGAAAAAATCTGGAGAAAAACCATAATAAAACTTTTTGAGCTTGGCAAAAATGAGGATTCTACTTTTATAAAAACATGGTTAAGAGCCAAATATGCAGAATCTGTTAGAGGCGGTGGAAATAAATATACTGTAAATCAGGATTATGAAAATATTAGTCCCAACTTTTATAAATGGGTAAGAAATGAGCAAAATAAAATTGGACTGAATAAAAGCTATGATTTTCAAGACTTCATACAAAATAAATTACAGAAGTTTGCCAACTATTACATAAGAATACGTAAAGCAGCAGATAATCCAAACACTAATGATGAATTTGTATATTTCAATGCAACTAATCAATTTAATTTGCAATATCCCTTGATATTAGCTTCATTAGAAGCTGATGACTCACATGAAGCCATCAATAAAAAAATTAATTTGGTATCTGGATATATAGATATTTTTATTGTCAGAAAAATTGTCAACAATAAAAGTTTGGCTCAAGCTGCAAATACTTATAAAATATTTTCTTTGATGAAACAAATAAGAGGATTGAGTGTTGATAATTTATCATTATTTATGAAAAATCAAGTAAAAAGTATGGAATACACATTCGATAACTTCGTTGATTTTTCTCTGAATAGAAATAACAAAAAATATGTACGCCACGTTTTGGCAAGAATAACTCATCACCTGCATCAAGAATGTGGTTCAGAATCTGATTTTAATGCTTTAATTAGAACCAAGAAAAATGGTCAAAAGAATATTGATTTATATCAAATAGAACATATCATAGCCGATAAATACGAACGACACACAGACGAATTTGAAGAACAATCAGATTTTAGTAATTGGCGTAATTATATTGGTGGGTTGTTATTGTTACCAGAAAGCTTTAATAAAAGTTTTGGAGATAAACCTTATGAAGACAAAATAGAGCAGTATTTTGGACAAAATTTATTGGCAAAATCTCTTTCTGAAAAATGCTATCAAAATAATCCTGAATTTTTGAAATATAAGCAAAGAAGTAATTTACCATTTCAAGCACACAAACAATTTGGCAAAATAGATATTCGTCAAAGACAGTTACTGTATAAAGCTATTTGTGAAGAAATTTGGAGTATTAATAGATTTAATCAATAGCTTTGATCGGACTACATTGAGAAAATAATTTTTGTATCAACGAGAAAAAAACAAGCAATTAGCAAGAGTGACGGCAATGAATATACAATAAGAAATTGCTAAAAACCCAACTCCACTGCTAGTCACATGACCGCAACTGACACCAATCTCTCTACTCAATACGATCCAAAGCAAACCGAAGCCAAATGGCAGCAATACTGGGCAGATAAGGAAGTATTCAAAGCCGATCCTAGTGCTGAGGGCGAGCCTTATTGCATTGTGATTCCTCCACCTAACGTTACGGGGAGTCTGCATATGGGACATGCTTTTGAGAGTGCGCTGATCGATACTTTAATTCGCTACCATCGGATGATTGGGCGTAATACTTTGTGGTTGCCTGGGACGGATCACGCCAGTATTGCGGTGAGTACTATTGTGGATAAACAGATTAAAGCTGAAGGTAAAAGCCGTGAAGATTTGGGACGGGAGGAGTATTTAAAACGGGCTTGGGCTTGGAAGGAAGAGTCTGGCACAACGATTATTAATCAGTTGAAGAGTCTGGGAGTATCTGCTGACTGGACTAGAGAAAGGTTTACGATGGACAAGGGTTTGTCCCAGGCGGTGAAGACAGCTTTTGTCGAACTCTACGAAGAAGGGCTGATCTATCGCAGTAACTATTTGGTTAACTGGTGTCCCGCATCTCTTTCGGCGGTATCGGATTTAGAAGCAGAAAATCAAGAGGTAGACGGGCATTTATGGCACTTCCGCTATCCCTTAAGTGACGGTAGCGGACATTTGGAAGTGGCGACAACTCGCCCCGAAACAATGTTAGGAGATACGGGGGTTGCAGTTAATCCTAACGACAACAGATATAAGGATTTAATTGGTAAGACAATTACTTTGCCGATAGTTGGTCGGGAAATCCCCATTATCGGTGATGAATTCGTTGATATGGAATTTGGTACGGGTTGCGTCAAAGTAACCCCAGCCCACGATCTCAATGACTTTGAGATGGGTAAACGCCATAACCTGCCGATGATTAACATCATGAATAAGGATGGCAGTCTCAATGAGAATGCAGGGGAGTTTCAGGGACAGGATCGCTTTGTTGCCCGCAAGAATGTGGTGAAGAAACTGGATGAATTGGGCAATCTAGTTAAGATTGAAGACTATCGCCATAGTGTTCCCTATAGCGATCGCGGTAAAGTACCAGTAGAACCTTTATTATCAACCCAGTGGTTTGTCAAAATTGAACCCCTGGCACAAAAGGCTTTAGGTTGTTTGGATAACGAGAATTCTCCCAACTATGTTCCTGAACGCTGGAAAAAGGTATATCGTGACTGGCTAGTTAAATTGAAAGACTGGTGTATCTCTCGTCAGCTATGGTGGGGTCATCAAATTCCTGCTTGGTATGTGGTTTCGGAAACTAATGGGGAAATTCAAGATAATACCCCTTTTGTCGTTGCATTTGACGAAGCAGAAGCGGAAACTAAAGCTAAACAAAAGTATGGCGATAATATTAAATTAGAACAAGATCCTGACGTATTAGATACTTGGTTTTCCTCTGGACTATGGCCTTTCTCCACGATGGGCTGGCCTAAGGGCACTGCTGATTTAGAGAAATATTATCCCAACAGCACTCTAGTTACGGGTTTTGATATCATCTTCTTCTGGGTGGCACGCATGACCATGATGGCAGGACATTTTACCGACAAGATGCCCTTTGATGATGTTTATATTCACGGCTTAGTGTTAGACGAAAATGGACAAAAGATGTCCAAGTCAAAAGGGAATGGCATCGATCCTTTATTGATGATTGATAAATATGGCGCAGATGCCTTGCGCTATACCCTTATTACTAAAGTTGTGGGTGCGGGACAAAATATTAGCTTTGATTATGACAGGAAGAAACAAGAATCTCCGACCGTAGAAACTTCCCGTAACTTTGCTAACAAGCTCTGGAATGCCTCGCGGTTTGTGATGATGAACCTAAAGGGGAAAACCCCTCAAGAATTGGGACAGCCAGATCTTGCATCCTTAGAATTGATGGATAAATGGCTACTGTCTCGTTTCTATCAAACCGTTAACCAAACCAAAGCTAATATCGAAACCTATGGTTTAGGGGAAGCAGCCAAAGGCTTATATGAGTTTATCTGGAATGATTTTTGTGACTGGTATATTGAGCTAGTTAAAACTCGCTTATGGCAAGATGAAGATTCTCCATCTCGTTTAGTAGCCCAACAAACCCTAGGTTATGTCCTTGAAGGAATACTAAAATTACTCCATCCCTTTATGCCTCATATTACTGAGGAAATTTGGCAGACTTTGACTAAACAAGCCCCCCTCACTCCCCCCAAATCTGGGAGGACAGTTAAAACCCTAGCTTTACAAACTTATCCTGAAGTTGCCGGAGATCTAATTAATCCTGAATTAGAACAAAGCTTTGACTTGCTGTTTAATGTCATTAGTACTATTCGTAATTTGCGGGCGGAATCGGTAATTAAGCCTGGGTCAAAAATCAAGGTAATTCTGCAAACCGAAAGTGAGCAAGAAATTGAGATCTTGAAATCTACGGAAACCTACATCAAGGATATAGCCAAGGTAGAAGAGTTAATCATCACAACTACTCTAGAAGATCCTGGTCAAGTGATTGCAGGGGTAACAGGCACCGTTCAGGTTTTGATTCCCTTAGTCGGCTTGGTTGATGTTGCTGCATTAGAAAGTAAGCTACAGCGAAAACTAGAAAAGCTACAAAAAGACATTAAATCCTTAACAGGACGCTTAAATAATCCTGGTTTTGTTAACAAAGCACCAGAATCAGTAATCCAAGGCGCGAAAAATGACTTAGCAGAAGCAGAAAAACAAGCTGAAATATTACGGGAGCGTTTAGATCGTTTAAAGTAACAGTACTATTGATGTATCCAGTTAGATTAATCATGTAGTTGGTTACATTAATCTTAAATATTTATCTATATGCTGGTAGAGAGTATTCTTTCTAGTTAAAGTACTTGGTGCGATTTTAACTAATAAGTGATCGGTAATTTAGCCATGTTATATCTAGCTCAAGTTGAAATAAACTCAGATTCAGGAGAAATACAGCTACAGATCCTTGCACGTCAGGAATCGGAATATGTTTGGGCAGTAGATAATTCTGAGACTTTATTTCTGACTAAAGAAAGTTCTCTGTGTCCAGGTATCTTAGTCCTAGTAGAAATAGATGATGAGCAACAGATAATTAGCATTCAAGATGCCAAAGAATGGATCTTGAGTATTTTACAGCAGCATCTGACCAAGAATGCTATCAATCCTCAGTTCATTAAAACTGAACAGAGTAAAGTAGAGAAATGGCGTCAGGAAATTACTGCTCAAAATTTGGAGTTAAACCGTCGCGCACTGGAAATTGAAACCCGTCGTGAACAACTACAGGAATTAGAACAAGAGTTAAAGCGCGATCGCGAGGAATTAGATCGCTTGCGAGAACAATTGGCAATTGACAGTTGACCAGAGGAAATTCCCTTACTAGAGCAGTAGGAAGATAAATTCATAAAGCAATACTACAAATCCTCTTGACCATTAGAAATGAGAAAAAGGAGTTGCTAACTAAAATAAGTGATTTGATTCACAGAATATAAAGCAAATAATAAACTCTATTTATTAATCAAAAATAATGCTTAACTTTACTAAGCCCTTTTATCCATTATTACTTTCTGCTGTCAAAAGCGATCCAGAGTCGGCTCATCGTCAGATGCTTAAAACTCTAACTAATTTAGAGTTAAATCGTCATTCAGCTTGGGCTAGTTTAGCTATTAAGCAATTAGAAAAGTCTTTTTGTGTTCAGGATAGTCGTTTACAACAAACCCTCTGGGGATTGGATTTTAAAAACCCCTTTGGTTTGGCAGCAGGGTTTGATAAAGATGGCACAGCAGCAGGAATCTGGAGTAGTTTTGGCTTTGGTTTTGCTGAATTGGGTGCGGTTACCCTCCACGCTCAACCAGGAAATCCTCGCCCACGGATGTTTCGCCTCCCAGAAGATAGGGCAGCACTAAATCGCATGGGTGCAAACAACCTCGGTGCGGCAGTGATGGCAGATACTCTTACTCAAGCTTGGAAAAGACAACCCCGTAAAATTCCCATTGGGATCAATCTCTGTAAATCAAAAATCGCCTCGTTAGAGGATGCAGCAGCCGATTACGTCGGCAGCTTTAATTATCTCCAGGATGTAGCAGACTACTTCGTAATTAACGTTAGTTCTCCCAATACTCCAGGATTGCGATCGCTACAAGCAATGGAACAACTTGAACCAATCCTGGCAGGTTTACAGACAGCAAATACCCAGCATAAACCTATTCTTATTAAAATCGCTCCTGACCTCGATTGGCAAGATATCAAAGATATTCTTAACTTAGCGACTAATTACAATCTTTCAGGTGTCATCGCCACTAACACTACAATCCGTCGTGATATCTTGAAAACTAAAATTCTTAAAGAAACTGGTAATAGTATTAAGGACGAAGCAGGGGGCATTAGCGGTTTACCTGTAAAAGAGAGAGCTACTGAAGTGATTCGCTTTATTTACCAAGAAACTAACGGTAAACTGCCGATTATTGGAGTTGGTGGGATTTTTAATGGTTCTGATGCCTGGGAGAAAATTATCGCAGGTGCCAGTATCTTACAAGTCTACACAGGATGGGTTTATGAAAGTCCTTGGATGGTTAAAGGGGTTTTAGAGGGTTTGTTGGATAGGTTGGATGAGAAGGGATTGGATTGTATTAGTGATGCGGTGGGGTTGGAGCATTAGTAGTCTCACGCAAAGGAATTTTTTGGTATTGAATCCTATATTTTTGAAAGCCGAGAAATCTTGGTTTACGCACGCTAGAGTTATTAGTAATTTATACAAAAAGCTCGAAGAAGAGCTTAACGATTTTACTCTGTAGTTATTAATTTTATTAACTTTTATATGTCAATTATAGCAACTGAAATTAGGCAATTTTGGATGCCAGGACTAAATGAAATAGTGGGCAAACAGAGGTCTGGTTTGGTAAAGTGGCTTTCTAATGGTGAATATTATTATATATCCTCTCCCATATCTCAAAATCAATTCACCTTAGATTTGTCGGGAAAAGGCTTCGCAAACAGGATGTTATTTGCTTATGCTTATGATTGTAACCGTATGGCATCGGCAGCATTTGAAACTATGTGGTCTATTGAGAAAAGCACAAAGTTACCGAATTCTACAGCTTGGCTATTAATTAAGTCATACTACGCTGCTTTTTATGCAGGTCATGCAATTATCAGAATGTTAGGAGTTAGTTGTTCACAACTAAACAAACAGGCAGCAGGCAAAGTCCATGAAATTGCAAAATTATTCGAGAATGATAATGGATTAAATATATCTTCCAGTTACTATAGTTGTAAATATAATCAAAGAAAACAAGAATTAGTTTTTGATAATATTAAGGCTAAGGGCGATGTTCATGAAAGTTTTTGGAATATTTTTTATGAGCATATTAAACAGTTAGCTAAATCCATACTGGGTTCGCCTATAATTCTCAGCCAAAGCCAAGATATATTTAATAAATTAAATGAACTTTGCCTAATTTTATGTTGCCGAGGACACAATGGAGGGAACTGGCTTTCAGCTATACGTAATAGAGTCAACTATCGGCATGAATTAGATGCCTGGTTTCCTCATCCTAGTAAAGGAAAACAGAGCTTTGAAAATATGTATAACGCCTGATGTGAATTAGGAAAAAGTGAGGAAAAGACAGAAGATGACAGTTACCAAGCTAATCATCAAAAATCTTTCCTCATGAATAGCATAGACTTTGAAAGTGTAATAGTCACAGTTTTTGTTCTTGTAGACGACTGGTATCGAGCAGAAGGAAAATCTTTGAAGTCGTTATCACCAGGGGCAAGAGCGAAAATGAGTGACAGTGAAGTTATTACATTAGCGTTGGTGATGGATTATTTACCATTTCCAGGGGAAACACAGTTTATCGGATTTATCCGAGCCAATTATGGACAGTGGTTTCCTCAATTGCTAACTCAAAGCCAGTTCAATCGCCGTTTGCGTAAATTGGAACAGATGATAAAAACATTGCGCCGAAAATGGGTTAAACAGTTAGGGGGTGAGAATGCGAATAGCTTCATTATCGATACGAAACCAATTCCAGTTATGGGATATAGAAGAAGTAAACGACACAGCGACTTTCATGGAAGTGCTAATTACGGATATTGTGCTGCGAGAAAGATGAAATATTTTGGCTATAAGCTAGTCATAGTTTCTACTCTCAAGGGATTACCAGTTGCTACATGCGGACAAGTCCTTTGTGAATTAGTTCCTGCTAATACTGATGAAAGACAGGCAGTTGAAGGTGTTTTGGAAATAGTTCGTCATTCTGATATTTACGGTGATAAAGGTTTTATCGGTCAAGACTGGCAACAGCAAATTACTAGTTCGACAGGGAATAAAATTTGGACAATACATCGGGACAATCAGTACTATCAACCTTCTGCTTCTTGAAAACGCTTGATTGCTCAAGTTAGACAAAGAATCGAGGGCGTTTTTCATGAGATTCAGAATACTGGTCGCAATCCCGAACGGCTTCTGAATAAAACTGTTAGTGGTTTTACGACTCACATGGCTACCAAGATTGCCTCTCATACCTTGCGTCTTCTTCTACGAATTAAGTTTAAAATTGACGTCCAGACATTCCAATCTGTAGCTTCTCACTGAAATTTAATTCACATTAGACGTGTATAGTAAATGTTCAATGTGGCTTGTAGATCCTATGGATATTAATTTGGCTATCTTATCTGTTAAACCAATTAACACATTCATTAGTGCTTGTAGTTTTATCGTATCTTTGTGCCGAGCTCTTGTACAAGATATGTCAGCTAGATGTTCAAAAGGGAAATCATACTTGAAGAATGGTTCTTTAAAATTATTGAATCAATGTGTTGGAGTTTGTTAATTGTTTAATGCTGACTTTAAGAATTAACTCTTTTCTTGCTACCGTTAAATGTAGTGGTTTGACGATTTATGCAAAATACATACAATACTACATGACACAAGCGCAAAAATCATTGTTAACTTCGCGTAATGTTTCCGAATTATTTGATCATATAGAAAAACTAATTCAAGAAATTCAAGCATTGTATTGTTTTGATGCTGTGCCTTGGGTGATTGGCTATTCAGGGGGAAAAGACTCTACCGCTACTTTACAACTTGTTTGGAATGCTCTGACCGCCTTACCTCCAAATAAAAGAACGAAAAAAGTTTATGTCATAACAACAGATACTCTGGTAGAGAATCCCATTGTGTCTCATTGGGTTAGTAAGTCCATAGAGCAAATAAGACTAGCTGCTGAAGATCAAAGTTTGCCGATAGAACCTCACTTGCTTGCTCCTGAACTCAAGTATACTTTTTGGGTAAATTTGATGGGCAAAGGATACCCTGCACCTCGCCATGGGTTTCGTTGGTGTACTGAAAGATTGAAAATTCGTCCTACTAATGATTTTATCCGTAATGTAATTAGGGTTAGTGGGGAAGCTGTTTTGGTTTTAGGGACTCGAAAGGCTGAAAGTACTAATCGAGCAGCAGCAATGAGTAGATATGAAATAGGTAAAGTGAGCGAATTACTGCAATCTGAGTCTGATTTGTCTAACTCATTGCGTTATAGTGATACACTACCTAATGCCACAATTTATAGCCCCATTCAGGAGTGGCGGGATGATGAGGTTTGGATGTACCTCATGCAGTGCGGTAATCCTTGGGATAAAAGTAATCAAGATTTATTTTCTATGTATCGCGGGGCGACTGAGGATAATGAATGTCCTCTAGTTGTGGATACTTCTACCCCTAGCTGTGGTGATTCTAGATTTGGCTGTTGGGTATGCACCATGGTTAATAAGGATAAATCAATGGAGGCGATGATTCAAAACGATGAGGAAAAAGAATGGTTGCAGCCTCTATTAGATATTCGTAATGAGCTAGATGTTCACCACGATAGACATAGAAGAGATTTTCGTCGTCTTAGTGGGCAAGTACAGCTTTTTGAGCGAGAGCATAAAGGGAACAAGACTATTAAGAATATTCCTGGACCTTATACTAAAAAATGGCGTGAAACTTGGTTGAGAAGAGTATTAGAAGCGCAAGTGCAGGTGAGGCAAAATGCACCTGATGAGTTCAAGGATATTAGCTTAATTACTCCTGAAGAGTTGAGTGAGATCAGAAGAATTTGGCTGGAAGAAAAGCATGAGTTTGATGATAGTTTACCGCGCATTTATCAGGAGGTGACGGGAGAGGTGTTTAGAGATGTGCGGGTAGGAATGGAAGAGAAGTTATTAGGTAGTGATGAGTGGGATATTTTGGAAGAGATTTGTGGTGATGATGGGATGCATTTGGAGTTGATGGCAAAGTTGCTGGATACGGAAAGGCAGTATCACACTAAGTATCGTCGTCAAGGTATTTACGCCAGTTTGGAAGAATGCTTTAATACTAGTTCTCGTAGTAAGGAAGAAGCGATTAAAAATGCTCATCAAAAACGGGATTTGAAGGCTGCATCTAGTGCAGGAGATGTGGAAAAAGTTAAGCAGCTTACTTGGGGAAGTATTAAGTTTTCCAAAGGTAATCAAGAATGAGATTTTAGTTCAGAATAAAAAGTTAATAACTATTAATTAAGCTAACAGCTAATAGCTAACAGCTAAGAAAAAATGATTTTTACTGAATTAGTATTAGAAAATTTTGGTGCGTATGCGAAGCGGAATGTCATTAATTTGCGTTCTCAAGATACTAGTAAAGAGAATGAGGATATGGTTCGTCCTATTGTTTTATTTGGCGGCATGAATGGTGGTGGAAAAACTACTTTAATGGACGCTATTCGCTTAGCTTTATACGGACAAAGAGCGAAGTGTTCTACTAGGGAGAATTTGAGCTATGGTGGGTTTTTAACTCAGTCGATTAATAGTCAGCTAAAACAGGGAGAATTGACTAAAGTTGAGCTATCTTTTGAACATATTGTTGATCGCCAATGGAAGGTCTTTCACGTTGTTCGCGCTTGGGATCGTAATCATGAAGGAAAAGACAGTTTAAGTATTAAGGTAGATAATGATTATGATGATGCTTTGGCAAAAACTTGGGATGAATATGTCGAAAATATTCTTCCTTTAGGAATATCTAATCTGTTTTTATTTGATGGAGAACAGGTTAAAGAGTTAGCGGAATTGGATGCGCCACCACCTGCAGTGGTTGATGCTATTTCTAATTTATTGGGATTAGAATTAGCGGAGAAGTTAGCAGTTGATTTGGAAGTTTTATTGAGCCGAAAGCGTAAAGCGATCGCCAATAAATCGCAATTAGAAACGATTGAAGAAATTGAAGCGAGATTACAGCAATTAGAACAGCGTAAGCAGGATTCAAATAGTAAGATAAAAGCGTTACAGCAGCAGTTAACTAAGGCGCAGAAAAAACAAAAGACAGCTTACAATAAGTTCCGAGCGGAAGGCGGTAAAATTGCAGCGGAAAGGGATCAGTTAGAAGCACAAATCAGGGAAATTAATCAAAGGATAGAAGAAATACGCAATCAATTAATTGAACTTGCGGCTAGTGATCTACCTTTGAAGTTAATTCAGCCATTATTACAACAAGCAGAATTACAGGCAAGTCAAGAAATTAAACGACAACAGCTACAACAGGCACAAAGTATAATTGCCGATCGCGATCGCAAGTTATTTAAATTTCTCCAACAATTGCCCCTTTCTAATGAATATTTGGAGAAAATTGACTTCTTTTTAGACCAGGAAGATAGTAGATTAGAGGAAGAAGTTAACTCTCAAGGAGAGGCTTATTTAAACTTAGATGAAGACATCTTAAAACAGTTGACGGTAATTAACAACAATCGTCTCTCTTTAACCATTCAACAAACTCAGTCTAAAATAACCGAATTAAAACAACTAGAAAGTGAATTAAACAGCCTGGAAAAACAAATTGCGATCGCCGCTTCTCCAGAAGCTTATCAGAAGTTAAATGATGCTTTAACTACGGCACAAAAGAAATTAACTAAGTGTGAATTAGAGTATGATCGCGAACAGTATCAGTATCGCCAAATTGATCGCGCCATCGAATCAACCACTAAAGAACTAAAAAATTATAGCGAAGAAAATATTAATATTGCCAATGACGAACATATTATTAATTCTGTCGCTAAGGTACAGCAAACTCTTAACATATTTCGCGAAAAACTTACCCTCAAAAAGCTGAACAAGTTAGAAGTTGAGGTAACCGAGTGTTTCCGCTATCTACTCCACAAAACAAATCTAATTCATAAAGTAGTAATTGATCGCGATCGCTTTCGCATCTCCCTTTACGATCCTCAAGGAAAACCCTTTCCCAAACAACGACTTTCCGCAGGAGAAAAACAACTATTGGCGATCGCCTTTTTATGGGGTTTAGCCAGAGTTTCAGGACGCAATTTACCCATCGCCATTGATACTCCTTTAGGGAGATTAGACTCCTCTCATCGCCATAACTTAGTTGAGCGATATTTTCCTGCCGCATCCCATCAGGTAATCTTACTTTCTACTGATACCGAAATCGGCAAACCAGAAATAGAAATACTTCGCAAAGAAAAGGCGATCGCCAAAGAATATATATTAAAATATCGTACTGAAAAACGTCAAACCACTGTAGAGTCAGGCTACTTTTGGTAAACATAACAGTATGCAATCAGCAACGAGGTTGTTGGGTGGGCAAGAACAAAAACTTTGAGTTTGACAAAAACCCCTCTGCTGTTGCCCACCAAAGATAATCTAATTTATCCTCAGGAAATCACTTCAATCCTAAATGTTTCCTTACCTCAGTTGCCCCCATAAATAACAGTGGAGTAACAATTAAACCCGTGACTATAAAGTGTAAGGGAAAGTGAAAATAGCAATACCAAAGAATCAAAACCCCATAGGTAGAGTCCATGTGATCCACAAAATAAAAGAGCTTACTAGTTTCATCCCCAGGAGGAATATTAAGGCGACGCTTAATAAAAGAATTGGGTAATTCAGATAAATTAAAAACAAACCCCACCAGTAACCCAAATTCCAGCAAATTAAAATCAGTGAAAGAAATTTCTACTTGGGAAAAAATAGGAACTAAGCGTTCGACCAAACTTAACAAGTAAACACTAACTATCATTGCAATCGGCAAACTAATTAATCCGCGCCACTTTTTATTGGCACCAAACCACTCGGTTTGGATAGGATGATTTAATAGTTGAAAGAAACTAGTCTTCCACAAAAAAGCTTCAATTACACCTGCTATAAATAAACTTAGAGCAAGCCATAATAAATTCAATGAGTCAGGAATAAAAAAAACTGTCCAACTTGCCATAGATTCAATCTGATAAGTCCATTTCGCTAATCCGATTGTATGTGGTTCGCTATTTTTTGCCTAATTTCAAAAACTTGTCAATTATTATCCTCAAGTTAATCTATTTTTCACCTCAAGCTCATATATTAGTGTCGCCGTTCAAAAAAGCGATCGCCGATGAAAATTGCCATTATTGCATCTGGGTTTCTTCCGTTGATTGATGGGGTCACAGTTAGCGGACTTCAAAGGTTAAAAAAATTAAGTCAATGGGGACATCAGGTTATTTTATTCTGTCCCGATTACAGTAATTTGGCGGCAGATTATCCTCACTGGCAAGACTACACGGGAGATATTTTACCTGGAGTGAAGATTATTAATTTGCCCAGCGGCTCTTTTGTCGGGATTGAATGTGAACCAAACGTTACTCGCAGTTCATATCAAATAGTTTTACAGAAATTAGCAGAGTTTCAACCCGAAGTTATTCATGTTGATGAACCAGAAAGACTATATGTGGGATTTTGGCAGCTTGCAGGAGTAGATTACGCCAAAAAAGCTGGTATTCCCTATGTGAGTTTTTTTCGCACCAATTTTATTGATTATTTTGCTGATTACTTTCCCTTACCCAAACCAGCTTTAACTCTGACCAAATATTTGCTTCAGCAACTAATTGTTTGGGTCTATAACTCTTATGATTTAACTTTAGTTACTAGTAAAATCACTTATCCCAAAGTGGTTGATTTGGGCATTAAAAATGCAAAGTATAGCAGTTTAGTTGGTTTTGATCGAGATCGCTTTACTCGTGATTTAGCTCAAGCAGATTTCTTTAAGTCTCAGTATGGTTTAGCTGATGTGGATCGACTCGTAAAAATTGTGTTTCTGGGACGTTTATATCCTGATAAAGGCTGGGACTTCACTTTAACGGCATTCAAGCTCCTCGCGCAACAGGTAGATTTAAGTAAAGTTGCAGTAATCGTAGCTGGAGATGGTCCCATGCGCCAACAGATAGCCGCAGAATTAAGTCAACTAACCCCCAATCTACATCTACTAGGAAGAGTATCCCCCGAAAATGTCCCGGCATTACTAGTAAACTGTGACCTCCATGTCACTACCTCCGAAAAAGAAACCAGAGGGTTAACGGCATTAGAAGCTTTTGCCGCAGGCATTCCCATCCTGGCTCCCAATTCTGGGGGAATTATCGAAAATATACAGCATGGTCACAATGGATTTTTATATACCCCAGGCGATCGCCAAGACTTTACTAACAAACTCAAGACCTTAATTGAAGACTCGAATTTGAGGCAAGCAATGGGCGATCGCGCTTCGGGTTCAGTTGATCAATTTAGCTGGGATAACGCAATTCAAAATTTAGTCAATATTTGGCAAGAGGCGATTGATCAGTCAACAGTTAACAGTCAACAGTCAACAAGGGACAGCCGACAAGTATCAGTAATCAGTAATAAATAGATCATGATCACTGTTCATTGTTCATTGATTAAACTAATCACTAAAAAACTGTCCTGCTAAATCTGTAATATCAGTTTCAGGAATTTCTGACTGTTGCCACTGTGCTACGGTGTTTAAAGTGCCATCCAGGAACATACTCTGGCAAGCACGACGCTGAATTTTGCCGCTAGAAGTTTTGGGAATGCTGCCAGTTTTCAGTAAAGCGACAGCGAACACATTCGCCAAGTTTTGTTCCCCCACCGCTAACCGAATGGCGCCAATTACTTCCTCGGCATTTAGTTGGCGTAGATTGGTACGGTTAATTTCGTGCGCTATGACTAGTTGTTCCTCCCCATTAATCTCCACACTAAAAGCAGCACCATGATTCGGACGTAGAGTAGGATGACAGGTTTCGACAGTTTCTTCAATATGTTGGGGATAGTGATTGCGTCCCCAGAGAATCATCATATCCTTGATCCTTCCTGTAATATACAGTTCTCCATCCTTGATAAATCCCAAATCCCCCGTACGTAAATAAATCTGGTCAGGATTATCAGCCAAAGTAGCTTGAAAAGTATTTGCAGTTTGTTCTTCTCGTTGAAAATATCCTTTACCAATTCCCGCACCTGTTGCCCAGATTTCCCCTACCCGATCCTCTCTACATTTAGTTTTCTGCTCGGGATCGACAATAATGATTTCGTCTCCCAACCACGTACGTCCACAGCTCACCACCGATTTAGCATCGGGATGGTCTGGTGTCACTGCGACTACTCTATCTTCTGTCAAAGCTTTTTTATCTAGATAAATAACCTTTGGCTGTTCATTAGCATCAATGCCAGTGATAAACAAAGTAGCTTCCGCCATACCATAGCAAGGATAAAAAGCTGCTGGTTTAAAACCGCAGGGTTGATATAGTTCAGCAAATCTAGCGAGAGTTGCCGCCCTGATAGGTTCAGCTCCCGTGAATGCTACCTGCCAATGACTAAGATCCAAGGTAGCTCGTTGCTCGGCAGTAACTTTCTGGCACAGTAAGTCATAAGCAAAGTTAGGTCCTCCGCTAGTAGTGATCTGATATTTAGACATCGCCTGGAGCCACAAAAAAGGCTTCTGCGCTAAAGCAATGGGAGACATCAAGACTGCGGGTAATCCCGCAAATAGAGGCTGCATCACCCCCCCAATTAATCCCATGTCGTGAAACATGGGTAACCACATCAAAATCTTGGTTTGAGCATGATGTCCAAAGGATTGATAGATCACTTGCGAATTATGCAGCACGTTACCATGAGTCACCATTACGCCCTTTGGTTGTCCTGTGGAGCCAGAAGTATATTGCAAGAATGCCAAAGTCTCTGCTGAAATATTTGGCATTTGCCATTGTTTAGCTAGTTCTAGATCGACTTGATCGCTAGCAATCCAGGGTAAAGCGTTCAGCTTCAGTGCCATTCCTGGATGAGAGATGAGCTGTCCCTTGACGCGATCAGCAAATTCTTGGGTCGTTAAAGCGATCGCGGCTTGACAATCAACAATGCGGTCTTGATATTGCTTCAGTGATTTGATGTGCTGTCGTGGATAATCGGTAACGGCGATAACTCCAGCATAAAGACAACCCAAAAAGCCAGCGATAAACTCCAAACCCGAAGTATAAGGATATACTAACAAAGCGCGATCGCCTGGTTTAACCTTGGTTAACAACTGAACAGCGATCGCTCGTGCCTGAAGATCTAATGTTTGGTAGGTACAGCTACCAGATTCATGTTCGCCATCGGCTAAAAAAGTAAATGCCGTTTGATCGGGTCTAGTTGTCGATTTATCAAGTAGAACATCTACAATGGTGGAATTATTTACCATTCGTTTACCATTCTTTAAACAATGACTGTAAGATTTCCCTATAATGTAGTCCAATAATGGAGGAAGGTTAACCCGTGGGGAGTATAAAAATTGCAATTGTCGGTGT
>JBCDEP010000091.1:0-24883 GCA_039179675.1 Cyanobacteria bacterium P01_G01_bin.67 | reverse complement strand
TTTTAAGATTATAGCTGGGCGATACCGAAACCGTCGTTGTCGTTACAAACTGCGATGTAATTTGATTGCAGCATTATACAACTGCGAGTTGTCTTTGGCTGCTTGACTTGTATTCAATCAGCAACGCACATCATGGAATGAATATTGCAAGAGGTCTATTGCTATATCACGTTCATAATTAAAGCCGCCCTTATATTTTAGGGACTGTTGTAGACAACAAATAAATAGCTTTTTATATAAATATTGTGAGGGAAAAAAGCCCTGATTGACTAAATAAAAGGTGTCGGGCTGAGTGTCGAAGCATTGAGAAACAAAAAGATTTATGAGGATGCTGCTTAACTTGATAAAGTATAACCTGAGGTAATATATCCCATTGATTATTCTTTTATTCCCTCACAGCGCAAACATGTCCAGCGATCGCCAGCATTCACCGAAAGCCGATATTCTAGCCATTGATGATACCCCAGAAAATCTGGCTTTATTATCTCAGATGCTAACGGATAAGGGGTATAAAGTTAGGAGCGTTACCAAAGGTTCGACTGCTATTAGAGGTGCTAAAGCTGCACCTCCAGATTTAATTTTATTAGATGTCAAGATGCCTGAGATGAACGGCTATGAGGTATGTCAACAGTTAAAGGCAGACCCTATCACTCGGGATATTCCTGTAATTTTCATTAGTGCGCTGGGGGATGTATTTGATAAGGTGAAGGCATTCCAGGTTGGTGGAGTAGACTACATTACCAAACCATTTCAGGTTGAGGAGGTTTTAGCCAGGCTTGATACCCATCTAACGATTCGCAATTTGCAAATTAAACTCGAAGCTCAAAATACTCAATTACAGCAGGAAATAGCGGAAAAAACGGCGGCTGAAGATAAGTTCGCTAAAGCTTTTCGTGCTTGTCCCAATCCGATCGCGATCGCTACCTATCAATCGGCACAGATATTAGAAGTAAATAAAAGTTTTCTGCAAATGAGTGGCTATAGTGCTGCTGAAGTGATTGATTGCAATCTGAAGCAGATCTATTCTCCTGGGGCGTTAGCAGTTTATCACCATGCTCTACAAAAGTCGGAATCCCAGGGTTTTATCCGTAACCTCGAACTAGACTTTTCGACTAAATCAGGTCAAGTCAAAACTTTATTACTGTCAATGGAATTAATTGAATTAGGGGGAATAAAATGCACCCTGCAAATTTTAAATGATATTACCGAACGAAAACGTCTAGAAAATGAATTTATTTCTCTGGTAAGTCATGAACTACGTACTCCGATGACTTCTACCATTGGGGCATTGGATTTATTAAACTCTGGTCAACTGGGTACTTTAAGCGATCGCGGCAGCCAAATTCTCCAGGTGGCGATCCGTAACAGTGAGCGTTTGATTCGCCTGGTTAACGATATCTTAGACCTTGAACGGATGAAGTCAGGCAAAATTGTCATTGAACCAACGCCATGCAGTCTAAAGAAGCTCTTGGTTCAAGCGATCGAAACTATGGAAGCAATGGCGCAACAGGCAGAAGTTAAGCTGCTGTTGGAGTCTTGTGATATTACCCTCGATCTCGACTCAGACCGTATGTTGCAAACATTAACGAATTTACTTAGCAATGGGATCAAATTTACGGAACCTGGAGGCATCGTTAAATTGCAAGCCAAAGTTACAGGCGATCGCTGTCAAATTGTTGTCCAAGACTCGGGTCGGGGTATTCCTCAAGATAAATTAGAATCAATATTTGAACGTTTCCAACAGGTAGATGCCTCTGATTCCCGAAGTAAGGGGGGTACAGGTTTGGGACTAGCTATTTGTCGCCACATTATTGAGGAACACCAGGGCAAAATTTGGGTAGAAAGTAAACTCGGCACAGGAAGCAAGTTTTGTCTTGATTTGCCCTTGAAAATTACTCTGTGAAATAATTTTATCAGTCATAATTTTAGTTATTGCTGCTGATTGCAAACCACAAAGTTTTTTCCAGCTAAATATTTAATTCTAGAGTTTGCAGGTTAGGAATAGCGATCGCCATGATTTTGTTATTCAATCAATAAAATCAGCTACTTTCTCCAGTTTTTCTCGATCACAGTTTAGATTAGACAAATCAAATTTATTTTAGGTGTGACTGAAACATGAGCAAAAGTATTTTAATTATTGATGATGAATCAGATGTCAAAGAGATTGCTCAAATGGGATTGGAAATGGCAGCAGATTGGCAGGTCATTACCGCTAGTACTGGCAAAATAGGATTAGATTTAGCCGCCAGCCAGCAACCAGAAGTCATCCTGCTAGATTTGATGATGCCTGAATGGGATGGCAAAGAAACTCTCAAGCACTTAAAGTCTAATCAGGTTACCGCAATCATTCCTGTAATTTTGATGACTGCCAAAACCCAATCGGCGATCGCTAGTGAATTATTGGATTTAGATTTGGCAGGGGTAATTACCAAACCGTTTCGTCCTTTAGAATTACCAGAACAGATTAACCAGATTTTGGCGCAAATCCCCCAGGTTAATCGAGTTAATTAGATTTACTAGATTAATTTCTACTTCAAAGCGATCGCCTCATCGAACTTTGTATTGATGCTTAATCAGCAGTTGACAAGATATTTTGCGCCAACTTGTCGGGTACTTCTTGTAAATGAGCTGGTTTCCAGTTAAAAAAGCCAACTCCTAAGGTGAGAGAGCGTAATTCGATGATAAAGTTATGCATTTCCGCTTGAGGTAAAAACCCTGTTACCGTATCCCAATTATTCCAGTCGGCGATGCAGTCATAACCTAAAATTTGTCCTCGCTTACCAGTAATCAGCTGTAAAGCTTTGGATGTGAATTCATTGGGAACTGAAACTGTAATTTCTACAACAGGCTCTAATAATACTGGGTTGCACTGGGTCATCCCCTCACTCATGGCGATTCTGGCTGCTTGTTTAAAAGCTTGTTCCGAACTATCTACGGAGTGATAGGAACCATTGGTTAAAGTCACGTCCACATCAACTACAGGAAAACCTAAAGGTCCATGCTGTAAATATTCTCGGACCCCAGTTTCTACTCCTGGAATATATTGTCGAGGAACTACGCCGCCGACAATGGTTTGATGGAACTGAAAACCTGCTCCTCGATCTAGGGGTTTAATGTCAAGATAGACATCTCCAAACGCACCATGTCCGCCACTTTGGTGTTTATAACGACCATGAGAGTTTGTTGAACGGCGAATAGTTTCGCGGTAGGGGACTTGTGGTAAATCGGTACTCATGGGCAGATTATATTTGCGCGCAAGACGAGCTAAAGTCACCTGGAGATGAACTTCTCCCTGACCCCAAAGAATTACTTCGCGGGTATCGCCGTGTTGTTCCCAGTGCAAAGAGGGATCTTCTGCTAAGAGTTTATTTAAGGCGCTGCTTAGTTTGACTTCATCCTTGCGGTTTTGAGTAGCGATCGCTAAGGCATAAACTGGAGCAATCCTTTCTGCTTGAGGCAGGGCTTTTGTTCCTGGATTTGCATCCGAGAGGGTATCCCCTGTGGTGGCATTCTCTAACTTACCTAAAGCCACAATACTACCTGTAGCTGAACGTTTCAGAGGAGTCTGATGTTGTCCTCGTAATTGATAGATTCCACTAACTCTTTCCCCATTAAGCACCATTCCTTCAGTTAGTTCACCCTGCCAAACTCTAACTAAAGATAAGCGTCCACCTTGATTGGTAAAGTAAGTTTTTAAGACTTGAACAATAGTATTATCCGCCTCTGTATCAGTCTTTATCCCGCGACGTTGCGCCGTGACTTCAGGGGAGGGAGCTTCTTTGACCAAGGCATCCAGCAGAGGACGAACGCCAAAGTCATGTTCTGCCATGCCAAAAAAGACTGGAACAATCAAGTCTGCACTTAATTCTTGCTTAAGATCTTGCAGGATTTCGGCTGATGGTGGTTCGATTTCTTCAATTAACTCTTCCAGCAAATGATCGTCAAAATCAGCGAGGGTTTCTAACATTTCCTGGCGGGTAATTTGTTCCAACTCAGCTAGTTCTTCTGGGAAGGGGATGGGGTCGGCCGGCTGATGGGCGTGATATTGATAAGCTTGTTCTGATACTAAGTCAATATAGCCAAGGCACTGTTGTCCCTGATGAATTGGGTATTGTTGCGGTACTAAAGGACGACTAGAAACTTCTTTTAATGCCTGAAGTATTTCCCTATATCTATATGAGCTACGGTCAATTTTATTAATAAATACTAAATGAGGAATTTGCCAATCATCAAGAAATTTAAATAGTGGTGCTAGGGTTAAAACCTTGTCCACCAGTGGCTCACAAACTACCACGACAACTCCCGCACCGATTAAAGCATTATAAGTTTCCTGAATAAATTCTACTGACCCAGGACAATCTAAAAAAGTTAAATTAATCCCTTGATGTTCGGTATTAGCAACAGATAACTCAACGCTCATATGGCGATCGCGTGCTTCATTTGAGCTATCGCCAACGGTATTCTGCTCCTTAATACTTCCCTTGCGAGTAATTTGGTTAGTAACAAATAAAATACTTTCGAGTAGTGTAGTCTTTCCGCTAGAGTAGGGTCCTACAATAGCCACATTACGAGTGTTATTGACGTTGCTTTTACTCATAACTCAACCCCAAAATCATATTTATTTTTTGGTAAAGACGCTGTTCGATTGACTACTACTGCCAGTCGCCCATCAAGTATTATTATCTCAGCTCTCAAGCTCCTCACAGCAATCTCTGTAGCTTTCTTAACGAAGAATTACAAATGAGAAGTTTTATGTAAAAAATTTAGCATTAGCTTTATTTCATGAGCTGAACTAATAGTAGTAAAAATCCTCCTCTAGTTTGAATCAAGGCTGGTAACGATTACTCTATTTTGTGGTTAACGTTGGAAAGCAAAATTCAATTTATCTACATAAAACTATTATTTTCAATACAAATATGATTGGATAAATTATGGCTCTCTTGCACCTATCCTTGAGTTGAAAAGACTGGGTAGGGCGATCGCTCATAGCAGAGAAAATCAGTGAAGAATGTCTTAAAAGCTAAGAGCTAAATCTTTACCAAGCTACACAAGAAAGCGATCGCACTTGGCTAATTAGAACAGAACATAATAGGGAACTTAATTGTTAACAGAATTGTCATTGAGTTAAAGTAGCTTTTGTGGGGAAAAGCAGATGAGAACATCTTCAACCATAGAACGTTTTCCACAACTCTTTGCTGGATTAACGGCACTGTCTCTGTCCTTGGTGATGAGTACCTTCATCTTCGCTCACGCACTTAGGGAATTTAAACAAGCTAATGATGTTCTCCTGGTAACTGGTTCTGCTAAAAGACCAATTCAGTCAGACTATATTATTTTGCGTTTTTTTGTATCTAGCCAAGAACCCACAGCTCAAGCTGCATATCAAAATTTGAAGGGTCAAACAGAGAGTTTACAAGCCTATTTGCAAAAACAACAAGTACCTGATGATGCCATTACCTTCGGTACAATTAATACCTATACTATTCCAGAGATTGCAGCAAACGGACGTCAAACTGGTCAAACATTGGCTTATCGTCTGAGTCAACAATTAGAAATTCGCTCAGATCAAATAGAAAAATATACAGAACTATCTCAGCAAGCAAATGAGCTAATCAACGAAGGAATTAATCTAGTTTCTGAACCTCCTCAATATTTATACAATCATCTTAGTCAACTACGGGTTGAAATGGTCGCTGAGGCAACCAAAGATGCCAAAGCTAGGGCGGAGGCGATCGCCGAAAGTACTGGCAATAAGGTAGGTGCAATTAGAAGCGCTAAGACAGGTGTGTTTCAAATAACATCTCGTAACTCAACGGATGTCAGCGATTACGGTATTTATGATACTTCTTCCCTGGAGAAAGATATTACGGCTGTGGTGTCGGTTCAGTTTAGGATGGAGTGAGCCTCAAGATAGTTAACACCGTGAGGCGATCTTGCCTTAGCCTTTACTCTCAACACGATATTATCTCTCGTTTCAATAACAAAACGCCTCTAGAAAAGAAATGTAGAACTAATCTACTTGATTCTTAGAAGCGTTGATTTTTTTGATTGAACAGTTACCCTTAGAAGCGGTTGTTTCGACCACCACTGAACGAATTTCTGTTTTCACGAGGTTTAGCTTTATTAACTTTTAGATCACGACCCATCCACTCTGCACCATCTAAAGTTTCAATCGCTTTATCTTCGTTGGCTTCGGATTCCATTTCGACAAATGCAAATCCTCTGACGCGACCTGTTTCGCGATCTGTAGGGATATGAACTCGTTTCACTGTGCCATACTCAGCAAAGACTTCGTTTAAGTCTTCTTGATTAACTTCGTAAGACAAATTACCTACATAAATTGACATATTTTAGTTGTCCTCTCAATGAGTGTTGTGTTTAGAGAGACAGAATTATTGGGAAAGAAATAGCTCAATACTTTACGGAAAAGACCTTTAGATACTGGATACAAACTTAATCGTTAATAATTATGATTCTCAATTATGACGTTAACACTTTTATCCAAATAAAAACTAAATTGCTATATTTCTTCATGGGAGATCGTTAATTTACCAATATTTATATTGGCAGCGTTATAATTCTGCGTTATCCGACTTAAAATTTTTAAGTCGGTTGGCGATCGCGATTAAACCTTAATAGTTATTCACAAGCTTGTTTTAAGGCTCGATCAAAATTGAGATATCCTTGATGACTCACGACATAAATACCCCGCAAAGCCAAATAAGGAACTAATAAGCCAGAGTTTTCGTGCTGTTGCCTAAAACGAGTCTGATGATTGCTAAGAGCTTCTAGAGTAAATGTATGACGGACTTTAAATAAAAATGGTACGCCTAAATAGCCTTCCCAGATAAAACTACACGGTGCTTCAATGGCAAGAAATTTCGCCGATAGCCAATGTTGTCCGAATTGCTGAAGATCTTCTAAAAAATTGATTTTTCTCCCTTCCTCAAAATCTGCCTTAGCATCCAAGACAAAAGGATTCCAGTTTTTATAATTAGCAAAATCAGTAACTTTTTGCCAAACTTTTGCTTGTGGTGCATTGATCAGAATCTCTGTAGTCCATCCTGGCATTAAGGACAATTTTTGTTTAGTATGCATAGTGTATGTTCGATGCTTAGACCCTCATTATTACGTTGTTTGCACTGTTCCCTATTCCCTGTTCCCTGTTCCCTGTTCTCTAAAAAAGATAACTTATAGAATATTAAAAGTTAATGAGAATGACTGTAATAGTCGGTAATTGTTGATTCATAACTAACCAACACAAGCCTGATACAAAGCATGTAAAGTATTACCATCTTTGATCAATTCAGCGATCGCATATCTAAAAGCGACTTGAAAGCGATCGCCTTGAGGGGAAGTAAAGACTTGTTTTCTGAGGATAGTTAATAGTTCAGTTAAATGTTCTTGCGCCTGAATTTTGGCTAAATTAGGCATCCCAATAATAAAATCTCCATTGTCCCAGTAGCCTGTAACTTCTGCGTTACGACAAGCAGCTTGAATTACTTTTCCCCATTGCCCGAGCAGGCGATCGCCAATAACATGTCCATATCTGAAATTGATTTGCTGTAGGTCATTTATTTTAAGTACAGCGAGGCAAAATGGTTGCTTAAGCTCCTGAGCTTGTTGCAAAAGGTATTCTAGCTCGCGACTACTTTGGCTACGATTAGTTAATCCTGTCAAGCGATCCTGAGTCGCTAGATGATGGATAAGACGACTACGCTCCTGGCGATTATTAATTCTGGCAATTAATTCAGCACCAACTACGGGTTTGCATATATAGTCATCCCCACCGCTTGCAAATATCTGCTGGATGGTTTTAGCGTCTTGTTTGGCGGTGAGAAATAACACGGGCAATTCTTGCCAATCAGGATCGCTGCGCAGAGCTTGGCATAGTTCAATCCCATTGATTGCTGGCATTTCTACATCCAAAATGACTAAATCGGGTTGACTTACCTGTAGCACTTCCCAAAAGCGTGATGGCTGCTCTAACGTATTAACTCTAATTCCCCAAGGCTTGAGAAGCGATCGCAAGGCATCTAGGAAAACAAGATCATCATCGACGATCAAGATTGAGGTTGTCGCTATTTGCTGCTGTTGGCTTAACTTGCTGGTAGTTTGCCAGATTATATTGGGAGTGACGGGTTTAGCCAAAAAACAATTAGCTCCTGCACGGCTAACAGCAAGGCGATTCTCTAAACTGTCAATGTCAGATAAAACTATGGTGGGAATAGCAGGAGTACGGGCATTTAATTCCCCAATTAAAGATAAAGATGCTGATGACTTGCTAGAAATCTCAGTATCTATTACCACCACTTCAGGCATGTTCGTTTGCAACCATATCTTAGCCTGAGGGATGTTATCTGCTTGATGCCAACCAAATCCATGAGTTCTGCCTAATTGTGCTAATTCTTGAGCTAACTGAGAATCAGCAGTAACTAATAATAGATTGCTTTCAGTAGTAGGTTTGCCACTAGACGTTTCATCTAGCGCCAACAAACTATCTAAATCCGATACCAAAGCAATCAGCTGTTCTTGTTGTTGAGTATTTAATGTCGAATGATTTTGCAGTAAAGTTTCTATTTCACGGGCAATATCTGTTCCTGTATCCCTAGAGAACATACCCAAAACTCCCGCTAATTTATGGGCAGCTCTGGCGGCATCAGATTGTAATTCAGAGGATAAATTGGCATTTTTTAACTGAAATACAGTATTTTGGAGAACTTGCATGCGCTCACACATCTTTGCTTGATATTTAAGCCACATTTGCTCCATTTTTTGACTAAATTCTTGCTCCACAGAAGTGGCATGATTGGTTGTTACTGGGTCAGATTCAGCAACCTGAGGATTCAGACGATAACCAATGCCATAAACATTTTCAATCCAGTTAGCGACTCCTGCCTGTTTGAGTTTTTTCCGCAGTCCTTTGATATGTGCTTTGACGCTTTCCTCTAATGGCGGATCGTCAAACGTCCAGATCTTATCTAAGATTTGGGCACGGCTAAATACTCGTGCTGGGTTGCGTAAAAATAGTTCTAGAAGGCTATATTCTTTAGCAGTGAGCTTGATTGGCTGTTGGCGATAGCTAACTTCACAACTACTGGGATCTAGTCTCAGTCCATTAATATCTAAGACATTGGTCGTTGCCACTTCTCCTCTACGGGATAAAGCTCTTACTCTGGCGTTTAATTCTCCCAAGTCTAAGGGCTTGGTCAAGTAATCATCTGCTCCCGCATCTAGTCCCAGAATCCGATCCTGACTAGCATTTCTGGCTGTCATCAACAAAATAGGAGTTGCATAGCCTGCTTGACGCATTCTTTCACAGAGACTCACTCCATCTAATCTAGGTAAATTAACGTCTAGTAACACTAATTCATATTCACCACTTTGAACATATTCCCAACCCATTTGCCCATCTTCAGCAATGTCTACAATGTGACGTTGGCTGACCAGGGAGCGTTGGAGTACGTTTACTAAAATTTCGTCATCGTCAACTACTAAAATTCGCATGGCGCGATCGCATTTCTCACTGGGACTTATTTAACCAATATCATGAAATTAACTAGGGAAGAACTAGGGAAGTGAGTGAAAGCGGCAAGGTTGCATCAAGTTTGTAATATTTGTAGACAAAATTATCAACTAAAATATTATTCACTTTTTTCGGTAACTTGGATGTCTTTAGTACACCTATAACTATGACCCATTGGCAGACCATCGACTCAGCAGAAACTCTCAAATTACTCAATAGCGATATTAATCATGGTTTATCTAGTGATGAAGTCGAGCTAAGACAGCAGAATTTTGGCAAAAACGAACTCAAGCAGACGATTGGGCGCAGCAAATTGAGTATTTTGTGGGATCAATTTACCAATATCATGTTGGTCATGCTAATCGCTATTGCCATCATTTCAGCAATTCTAGATTTACGTCATAATAATTTTCCCAAAGATTCGGTGGCAATTTTTACCATCGTCATCCTGAATGGTATTTTGGGCTATATTCAAGAAAGTAAAGCCGAAACAGCTCTAGCCGCCCTTAAACGTCTTTCTGCTAATCAGGTCAAGGTAATTCGGGAAGGAGTTACACAACAGATTAATGCCGTCGAATTAGTTCCAGGAGACATCATGCTGCTGGACGTTGGAGTCCAAATTGCTGCCGATGGACACTTATTGGAGACCCAAAATCTTCAGGTAAAAGAGTCTACTCTAACAGGGGAAGCTACCGCCGTGATTAAAGATGCAGATGCCGTTCTGGCAGAAGATGCCGCTTTGGGCGATCGCACTAATCTCGTATTTAAAGGGACAGAAGTTGTCGCAGGAAGAGCCAAGGCAGTTGTGACGAAAACAGGGATGAAGACTGAGATTGGTCTAATCGCTACCATGCTGCAAAATGTGGAGATCGAGCCTACTCCGCTCCAAAAACGGATGACTCAATTGGGTAATGTGTTGGTTGGTGGTTCATTGAGTTTGGTACTTCTAATTACCATTGGCGGTTTATTAAAGTCTGGCTGGCAAATATTTGATGAAATTTTAGAAACTTCCCTCAGCATGGCAGTGGCAGTAGTTCCCGAAGGTTTACCCGCTGTGGTAACTGTGACTCTGGCTATTGGTACCCAGCAGATGATTCGCCGTCGGGCATTGATTCGCAAGCTGCCAGCGGTGGAAACTTTAGGTTCAGTAACAACAATCTGCTCTGATAAAACGGGGACGCTGACGCAAAATAAGATGATCGTTCAGCAGGTTAGGACTTCATCCCTTAGCATTCAAGTTACGGGAGAGGGCTATCAGCCAGCAGGAGAATTTCAGGCTCCAGATTGCCACCAGCCAGAAAAAGAGCCAGAGGTGCAAAAGCTATTGCAGGCTTGTGTGTTATGCAATGATGCTCTATTGCAGGATTCAGCTCAATCTCCTCAAACTTCCAAGAAATGGTCGATTTTAGGCGATCCTACCGAAGGCGCACTTCTCGCTTTGGCTGGTAAGGCGGGCATCTTCAAAGCAGAATTAGAATCGCAATTTCCACGACTAGCAGAATTTGCCTTTGATTCACAACGTAAACGCATGTCAGTAATTGTGGACAATCCTGAGTCAGAACCCGATTTCCCTTATTTGATGTTTGCCAAAGGCTCGACAGAGTTAATCTTAGCTAGGTGCGATCGCCTGCAAGTTAATGCTATTTCACAAGCTATTACAGAGTCACAGAGACAGCAGATCCTCACCACCAATGCCCACCTGGCAAGTATCGGCTTGAGAGTCTTGGGCTTGGCATATAAACCCTTGAGCATAATTCCTCCTGTTAATACCGCTAAATCACAAGAGCAAAACCTAATTTGGTTAGGCTTAGTGGGTATGCTAGATGCACCTCGTCCAGAGGTTAAAGCAGCCGTCCAAAGCTGTCTCCAGGCAGGAATTAGACCAGTAATGATTACAGGAGACCATCCCCTAACTGCAAAGGAGATCGCTACCCAGCTCAATATTGTTAGTGATGATCAACAGTCCCTAACTGGTCAGGATATCTCTAAAATGTCCCCGACAGAACTTGAACAGGTGGTCGATCAGGTGAGCGTCTATGCTCGGGTTGCTCCCGAACATAAGCTGCGTATTGTGCAAGCACTGCAAAGGCGGGGAGAATTCGTGGCAATGACAGGGGATGGGGTCAACGATGCGCCAGCCTTAAAACAAGCGGATATTGGCATTGCGATGGGGATTACGGGGACTGATGTCAGTAAAGAAGCCAGCGATATGATTTTGCTGGACGATAACTTTGCGACGATTGTTGCTGCGATTGAGGAAGGCAGAGTTGTTTATGATAATATTCGACGCTTCATTAAATATATTTTAGGTAGCAATATCGGTGAGGTTTTAACCATTGCCGCAGCTCCCCTCTTGGGTTTAGGCAGTGTTCCCCTTTCTCCACTGCAAATTCTCTGGATGAACCTAGTGACAGATGGCTTACCTGCTCTGGCTTTGGCTTTGGAACCTGCTGAACCAAACGTAATGAGCCGTTCTCCTTACAATCCCCAAGAAAGCATTTTTGCCCGTGGTTTGGGACTATACATGATCAGAATCGGAATTGTCTTTGCTTTGTTAACCATTTTCTTGATGGTATGGTCTTATAACTACCATCTTGAGGGAACCAATCCCGACTGCTGGAAAACAATGGTATTCACGACCCTCTGTTTAGCCCAAATGGGTCATGCTCTGGCGGTTCGTTCCAATACCAGATTGACAATTGAAATGAACTTTTTTTCTAATCCCTATTTACTGGCTGCGATCGCTCTCACCACGATGCTCCAAATCTTACTCATTTACGTTGCGCCTCTACGAAACTTTTTTGATACTAACGTTCTCAGTGCTACAGATCTCTTAATTTGCTTGGGTTTCAGTTTGCTGGTTTTTGTGTGGGTGGAGCTAGAAAAGCTGCTGCACCGCCACTTGATAGCTCGTCAAAAATGATCAAACTTAACTCTTGCCTAGCTTTCTTCACAGGTTCCTCAAGTTTAATTGATAAGCTTCTTGTCATGAAGACCTGACTTTAACACCTATAGTTTTATTTAAATCAATTTATAAAATCTATCAACTTTATTTATTTCCTTGTAGGTTTAAAGGTCGTGAGTTTTCTTTAGTAGCTATCTCATCGAATACTTTCTTTGCTTGAGCTAGCTAGAGCATTATTAGCAAAAGGAACAAGCGGATCATGAAAGCAACTCAACTACTGCGTCAATATCGCTATGGAATAATAGATTTTAAAGGTGCCAGCCTACACTCTGCCCGTCTGGAAGCTGCTGATTTAACCAGAATTAATTTAACCCAAGCAGATCTAAGTGATGCTTATTTGAATGATGCCGATTTAAGCGGTGCTTGCTTACACCAGGCAAATTTGACCAACGCTAATTTGGTAAATGTTAGCTTAGTTGGCGCTAATCTAGCGGAAGTTAACCTGATTGGTGCTGATTTAGAAAATGCCGATCTCAGAGGAGTAGATTTGAGTGGTGCAGACCTACGCTGCGCCAACCTACATGGTGCAAACTTATGCAGTGCCAACTTAACTGATGTCGATCTTGGGGGTACAGATCTCACTGATGCAGATTTGACTGAAGCCAAGCTGGGAGGATCTGATCTATCGGTAGCCGAAACTGAGGGCGCCAATTTAGAGCAGATCAACTGGAGTGAAAATGAAAGAATACCAGAGAGTACATCTCATCGTTGGGTCAGTTGGTCGGGATAAAAACCCTAAGTTGAACACTAGGTTAAATATTTTGTAGACAGGGCTTTTCTCCTCTCTAATTTGAAATAAATAAAGCATGATCTAACTAGCGAGTATCAGCTAATTCTTGTTGCTCACTACTCGCTACTTAATTTTTTAGTTTGATATCTGTAGCAAACACTTGAGTATTTCAGATATTCAGGTTATTTAGTGAATCATCCCAGAGGAAGCTAACTTGTGGTACCTGCTAGAGTAGAGTATTGTCAATTCCAAAATTGCTTTGATTTCTGAGATAGACAGTTCTCTTTAAGCGATCGCTGGCACAGGTAATGTTCAATTAGATAGGTAAATAAAAGGTAAGTAACTATTTACCTCTAGCCCATTTATTTTGTCAGTTGACCACAGACTCGATTGCGACCATCTTCTTTCGCCGCATATAGTTGCTTGTCACACATAATAAACAGAATTTCTGGAGTTATTTGCTTGGTAATACTGTCAACTGTCTGGACACCAAGAGAAACGGTCAAATGATTAGCAACTCTTGAGGTTGCATGAGGAATTAATAACTTGCTGATATTCTGTCTAATTTTTTCCGCCACAGCCATTGCTCCAGCAAAATTAGTATCTGGCAAAATACAGACAAATTCCTCTCCACCATAACGCGCCATAAAATCACCAGCTCGTGCTGAAGCCTGCTTGAGTACAGCAGCAACTCGACGTAAACAGGAGTCTCCTGCAACATGACCATAAGTATCGTTATAGAGTTTGAAATCATCAACGTCAATCAAAATTAAAGACAGCGGAGTTCCAGATATTTGGGCATAGTTAAATTCAGCTGCAAGTTGCCGATCAAAATACCGCCGATTTGATAATCCAGTCAGACCATCCTGGTGGGCTATCTTAGCTAGTTTTTTATTGATAATTTCAATCTCATTAGCTGAGGTTTCAACTAAGCGATGGAGTGCCCGCAGCGTCTTCAGCTGTTTTGATTCCTCTACAATTGTCATTGATTGGGAGTCATCAGCTAAAGGTGATATTTCCTGGTTATCTAATTCAGCTAAGGTCAAGACTGTCATTGTCTGACTAAAGAAAAGACATTTGCCTTCAGGATGAGTAAAATATTCTCCGTAAGCAAAAAAGCCCGCCGTAGGCGCCAGGGTGGCAATCGGCGCAATTTCGACGTTAATATCCTGACCAAGAATCCATTTTCGGGATACGCAGGAATAGATAAATGCTGCCTGTACAGAATTTAGTCTCAGCTCATCAAAGGTCTTTTTCGCAGCTAAACTTAACAAACCAGAATGACAAAAGCCAAATTGAACTTGTTCTCCCGAGCGAAAAGAATGAATATAATCAAAAGAGCCATCATCATTGACACCGATCGCATGGAGCGCCATCAAAACTCCCTCTCGTTTCATAAATAGGGGAAAATCAGCAGCGGTCAAGGGTAACCCGTCTACCACTTCTTGTCCTAAATAGTGTTGATAAAGCTCTAATGGCGATCGATGATCAATAGTATAAATACGCGAGCCAATAGCTTTGGTAATTGTCAGTTTTTTGCCAATGGGAACCCAGCTAAGATTGTAGCTATTCTGTACAGCTAAGTTTATTCCAGACAATGATGCGCCAACAGCACCATATTCAGTGACTCCATTTTCGTTGAACACATAGGAAATATGACCATTGCCATTGTCACCAGCCTGCGCCCCAGCTATGATCGCTTGAGGTAGCTCTGCATAGAGTGCGCTTAAGATTGGCGAAGCATCAATGGTGCGTCCACCCTTAAGACTACAGCCAAACATGATTATTGCTTTCGGATCAGTGGGTGCTAAATCACGAGCTAAAATTTTGCCCATCGACAACAAACTATCACCGCGATCAACCAACGTTGTTTGGACAGTTGTGGAGTCAAAAAAAGAAATATTTACCACCACTGTATTTTCTGCAACTCTATGATCCAGAATCTCCCCTGCTGTTGTGGTGCCAATTATGGGAGTATCTGGAAATATCTCTTGCAACTCGTGAAGTAAACGTTCAATTTCTACTTTTTTTACCCAGCCTGAGAAAACTTGAATCAAAGTCCTTTCAGCGGGGTGATTTTTAAATCGCTGTTTGATGTCGAAGAGATCGGATTGTTGGAAATAGAGTACGTTAAGACTCGTAATCATGCAACCAATCCTCTCAAATGTTCAGGAATATTTTATCTGTCCCTAATTCATGAATTATGACCTCTTTATTAGTCAACAGTACCCTGCGTTAAAAGCGAAGGGAGGCGGTCTTGGGGGTTTCCCCTATAGCCATCGCTTCAAGAAGCACGACAAAGGGCTTGCCCGCATATATTGTGTTGACTTCGTCAAACTGTTCACAAATCATTGAGACTATTACTATTCCTTTGTAACATGCTTTGAATTGAATCCTGAAGAGCAAATTCACTTATATTTCTTGATCTGGATCAATGACACCGATGATTAATAGTTAGTTTTATCTAATCTGAATTAAATTTTAATGGTCATAAATATAGACCCAACTCAATTCTAGATATCTATCATTGCCCATAGCTGTTGATGATTACTGATGATTGCAGGCATTGATATTAATCAAAATGGTCAGGGAAAACACTCCTTCTGACGGAGATTATGCCCACTAGAGATGGCGCCATACAAATAGGTCTTAAATGCTCAAGAAGTTACTGAGGTGTTTTCTGTAGCTCGGGTCTTTCTTCAGGTACGATCGCTCCTTCAACAGGGCATACTTGTAAACAAATGCCACAGTCAATGCAGGTTGCGAAATCAATCCAATACCATTCTGTGCCTTTGGTATTTTTTCCTGGTCCATCATGAATACAAGCAACAGGACAAGCATCAACGCAGTCAGCGACGCCTTCACAGGTTTCCGTAACAATTGTATGTGGCAAGGTCTTATTCTCCTTTAAGTTTTATTAAGGCTGCGGTCTGTGTTAAAAATTCTAACAGAATTCGACCAGCTTAAAATACCTGTATCACCATTGATACATACTGGTTGTCCGACGGGTAATGCTGCATTTGTTCCATCATGTCCAAAGGGTAAATTATAAATCACGGGAATATCCAAATTCTTCAGGCGATCGCGTAGTACTTCCTCAGTTGTCCAGCTGTTGCTTCCAGGGTAAGGGTCACAACGACTAAAGCGACCCAGAGCCAGACCTTTAATCTGCTTAAAGATACCTAGCATGCGCCACTGGGTTAACATGCGATCAATTCGATAGGGATATTCGGTAACGTCTTCGATGGCGATAATTGCTTCTGTTAAGTTGGGTTGAATAGGAGTGTTTAATAAATGGGTGGCTACGGTTAAATTACCTGGCAAGAGTATCCCCGAAGCTTCTCCTCCGCCACCTTGACTGCCTTGTAAAGTCTCTATTTCTCCAGTTTCGAGATAACCAAACATCCTGGCGATCGCCCATTTTGGTTCGTCAGCTAAGGTAGTTAGTACAGGAGCATGAAGACTTATGATTCCTTCGGTTGCAAGACTCCATAACAAGCTGGTAACGTCAGAAAAGCCAATTAACCATTTCGGATTTGCCACCTGGCTTGCATTTTGTCCTTCTTGCCAACACCAATCTTCTAACAATCTGGCTCCGCCATAGCCACCTCTCACGGCGATAATTGCTTTGCACTCTGGATTGTGCCAAGCTGCTGCTAGATCTGCTCTTCTCTGGTGATCGCTTCCCGCCAAATAGCCACAACAAGACTGATAGTTGCGACCCATTTCAACCCGATAGCCTCTTGCTCTCCAGATTGCTAAACCTCGTTCCAAAGCGTCGGTTGTTTTTACCGCACCAGAGGGAGCGATCGCCATCACTAAATCTCCAGGATGAAGTAGCGGTGGCAAGTGACAGGATGAAAACTTGGTAGAGAGTGATGTTGACATTGCAGTTAATGGCAGATAGTCAATAAAGCTAGCAGTATAACTGTTTCCCGAACCAATCACGACCTAATAATATTCTCTTGATATCTTCTCGCTTTACAAAGTAACATTATGTTAAGTTGTTTTTATCTAGTGAAATTCACTTAGGTAAGGCAAGAGAATATTCGATTAATTGGTTACTCTTGTCAAGAAATTTCGCATTTTCATCAAATTTTAGGCTCATTCAAATCAGAGAGGATAACATGGCTTTAGAAATTCCTGATGTGGTCAAAACTTGGTCACAATTTGGTCATCCAATATTAATGTGGGTGTTGTTAGGTATTACTATTTATGCCTTGTACTTGGGAGTTCAATATTCCAAAATACGTAGTGCAGATAAAGAAACTAAAAAGGAATTAATTAAGAAAAACTTTGGGCAGAGGCATCATAGAATGGGTTCTTTGCTTCTCGCCTTAATGGTTCTTGGTAATATCGGCGGCATGGCGATTACTTATATTAACAATGGCAAACTCTTTGTTGGACCTCACCTTATAGCAGGATTGGGAATGACAGGTTTAATTGCTGTTTCAGCATCCCTAGTTCCTTACATGCAGAAGGGAAACAGTCTGGCGCGCACTACTCATGTTTCTCTAAATATCTTGCTATTAGGTTTGTTTGGATGGCAGGCTGTTACAGGGATGCAAATTGTGCAGAAAATTGTTGATCGGATGATTTCTTAATTTTGACTGCTCATTAGTTGTCAGTTAGTCAGATATTAGCTGTTTAGAGGTTATTTGGGTATTAGACAGGTGTAATTGAGAGAAGACAATATCATACCTTATTTTGTTGTCTCTTAGAGCAAATTTATGACTTGGTTGAAGAGGGAAAAAACACTGAAACCAGAAAGTTTGAACTTATAGTTATTCTGATTTATTGATGTATCAGAAGTAATGTCCAGTAAGATAAAAGATCTTTATTTCAGTAAGCAAATATAGTAGGGTTTACGTCTGAATGATATTGACAGGAGTAGTTCTAAGTCAAGTTGTTTTTTGCGTAAATCCTATTAAATATTAAATCTATAAAATAGCTTGGAAAAAAATTAGCTGTTTCACATGCTATGCCGTATTAAAAATCTTAGTGCGATCGCTGTTAAAAGAGAAATTGACTTCCTACAGCCACCGATAGAACGTCATAGCTTTAAAACCCTAATCAAAATACTACATCAAAGCAGGTAGAACAAAAAGAAATTTGAAGCATTTATCTAAGTCGTTACTAAATTACCCAAAATGTCAGCGCAGCAATTGATTTGCGATCATCTTAATGATAATAAATCTTGAGAAATCAACACTGTTATTCATGATTTTTTGGGAAATACCTATACGCTGAGTTTAGGTAAAATGAAGGATTAACGGGCAAAACGCTATTTTGCCAAAGACTGGGAAAACCCGATCTACATCAGAGTTTTTATTCAGAATTACAACGAGAAAAAATTCAAGGCAGAATTAGACTACATTAAACAATATAACGGTATTGCTATTACCGATCAGCAATTTCATCGTCTACCCGAGATTATCGAAAATAAAGAGATTAAAAGTGTGCTGGTGTTTACTCTATCTGGTAAACCAGAAGCAACGGCTGCTAGTTTGAAAAGTTTAACTTACCAAGAATAATTATCATTGATATTTAAAGTTTCGTAGGTTGGGTTGAAGCATGAAACCCAACAGCAAATTCTCTCGGTTAAGATCGATAATATGCAATATCGTCGCGCCAAATTACCAGGAAGCACCTATTTTTTACGGTAGTTACTCATAATCGTAGAGCAATTCTCTGTGAAACAGAAAATATTGAGCTGTTGCGCAATTCATTTCGTAGAGTAATCAAACAACAATCTTTTGTCATTAATGCAATCGTTATTTTACCCAACCATCTTCATTGCATCTGGATATGACCCAAAGGTGATGCCGATTTTTCTACTCGTTGGCGTTTGATTAAGAGTTGGTTTAGTCGTAGCTGTAGCCTGGAATATCAAGGACAAGTTTCAGATTCCAGACAAGGTAAAGGCGAAAAAGCGATTTGGCAAAGACGGTTTTGGGAGCATTTATAATCGCTTTCATTTGGATAGACTCCGTTGTTAATTGACTAGTTCGTAGCTCTTAGCTCTTAGCCTTTAGCCTTTAACTTTTCTTGAATTTAGTTACTGTGGTCTACCCATGTGAAAAGCTTAGTAATTCGGGACGAGCAGGAATTTACCAATCATGTGGATTATATCCATTACAATCCCGTGCATCATAAGTTTAGTTTTGAGTCCTAAAGATTGGCAATATTGTAGTTTTCATCGCTACGTGCAGGGTGGTGTTTATGATGTTAACTGGGGTAGTTTGGGATGGAATAGTTGATGGTGTTGGGTTTCACTTCGTTCTACTCAATCTACAGATCTGTGATCGTGCTTAGCCTAGGTGCCAGGTATCGAATATGGAAAAAGCCTATGTTTTCGTAGTGAAAGTGCTTAAAAACTAGTTTGACAATTTGCCTGAAGTTACTATACTGTAATGGTTACAGTTCGCAGCGAGAGAGGAGAGAAATAGAAACGTCGCTCCCCTCGCCCCGATCCATTCTTGGAAAGTCCGCAGGTAGGTTGCCTGTCCTCACTTCTCGGATGTCTTTTTGGAATGCTCCCAGGTTTTGGTAGCTCACATAACCTTCTCCACTTTCTATTCCTGACTCTTCAGTTTTCCATCCTATTTCTATATAGAATTTTCTCCAATTTGACTGGAACTTTGACCAATCCGTATTTGGACTTCCATTCTTTTGCCAGATGTCTTTCTGGACGCTAAAGCCGAATTTTCCTTGACTGTATTCCAACCAAAGTTGGTCTATTAGACGTAAATCATCACAGTCAAAGTTCTGCAAGTCTTCAACTCTTAACCAGCCTTCATCTTCTCTGTTGGCAGCCTGAAGCATTGCTTTTGATGTTTCTTGATCTGCCTCTTTCCACTTTCCTGGTACTAAATAATCACGTAATTGAGTGTAGTCTACCCCCGTTGCCTCCGAGAATAGGTTGGGCTCTGGCTGGCTTTGGGGAGTTGATGGTAAAGAGATCGGTTGCGTTACGACATCCGTAGTAGTGCTAGAACTAGATTGAGATAATAGTGTCGGCTGTTCCTGCACTGCATTGAACGAGAATTCGCCCAATAAGGAGGACTGCTCCCAGGGAGTTTGTCTGCTATTGGTTGACCGTACAACCCCTGCTCGTACTAGCTTGAACATTAGTTCTACAGGCAAATTAGGAGTCTTGATATGTTGTAACAGATGGAAAGTAAAAGGAGAATTTTCTCCTTCACCATCTTCGGCAAAGGCACCAGGGGCTGTGGCAAAAGAGATTAAGGTTCCTTGTGCCGACTGAACAGGAGCTAAACCCCGAAAGGAACTAGAACCACGATTGCGTAAACGCCACCGCCGATAGAAGGGATTATCTCGACAGGCATCTATGATGACGATATTCACCTGAGTCTCTGCATCTTCCATCACATTAAGCACTTTGCCTAGAGGAACAGCTTCATAACGTATATCTTTCTGGCGATTGAGCTGAGCCTGGAGGGGAACTAGGTAATTTTCTCCGTTTACCTGAACACCGTGTCCTGCATAATAAAATATTCCTACCCCACCTTGGCGTAATTTTTGGCTGAAATCCTCGATCGCTTCTTCCATCTCTCGCAAATCTTTATTTTGGAGCAATATGACTTCAAAGCCTAGTTCTTGGAATGCTTCAGCTACATCAGTCGAGTCATTGACGGGGTTAACTAGGGGATCTTCTTGATAAGCCCCATTTCCAATCACCAGAGCTGTCCTTTGTTGCCCTTGGGCGACTAACCGAGTCGCGTCCTTGATCTCTTGCCACTGATTTACTTGGGCAGGCAATTCTCTGTTCCAGGTTTCAGGTTCATTTCTCAGGTTGGAATCTGAGACAGTAACAGTTTGAGCGTTATTACCAGTTAAGACAAAAGCTACCGACATTAGTACAGTGGCAATTGTGCTTCTATAGGGTAGTCTTAAACTTAGCATGGTGAGAGATTGAAGAATTTTCTAATAGATTTTTAGCTCAAGGTAAGCAAGCCGTTATGGTTATTAATTTGCCGAGGATCTAGCTCCCACTAGCCTAATTGTCATGATGTCGGCTGACTCAAACAAAATTTTATTGACCACATAAATTTTTTCCGTCAGACCAGAGAGACGCTCGAACTCCTCCTGACTCAAAACCTTTTCTAAGTTAACCGTTGCTCTCTGGTGTGGGTTTCCCAGGTTGAAAGCATTAACTGGAACTGCCTCTAGGGGTATAGTTATGCCGCGAATGGGCACTCGCCTTCTGTTTCCCTCTGGTATGGGTATCCAGACATCTCCCTGAAATTCCAATTCTTGAATCTGGGAGAGAGGAACTGTTTCCGAAAAACCGTTAGCAGTGATCACCAAGTTTTGTGAATTAAAAGCCGTTAACATGCCTGTGTAAGAGCCTCCCTGTTTGAGCCTGACAATAGTTGAGGAAGGTACGACTACCTCCAGTAATTGCTCTTGATTAATGCTTGGCGAACTTTGCGCGATTTTCCCTGACTTGTCAGCAGTCAGACTCTCATCTGCACCTAATCCAGGGATTAACACTACAAAAATTATAGCCAGATTACAGAAGCGATAAACACCTTGCATCACTTTGAATTTGCCCTTGTTTGACGGAATGCTACATAATACATTAATTTAAGTCAGGACAGTCTAAAAATCAATGACTTCATCCCCTCAGAATGATCAAGAAATTAACCCTCTTGCTAAATTACTTAGTTTACTAGCTCTACTAGCGGCGGCACTTTACTTTACTGGCTGGATTTACCGCTGGGCTTACTTTGGCTTTTTTCAAGTAGAAGTCACTAGTCTCAACTTGCCCCTAGAGTCGTTTTACTTCGCGGCATTCAGATCTTTGCTGGGGCATCCCTTGATCATCTTGCGAACCATCATCACCATCGGCATCACTTTGTTGGTAATTATTATTACCCTACAAATTATCCAAAAACTTCAGGGATGGCTCGTTAGATACCGAAGCAATATCTCACTGAACCTGACTCCTGCTCAACAAGATTTACTTAAATTTTGCTACTCCCTGATCGATGAGCTAGTCATTGTTTTATGGACATTAGCGGCTCTCTTTTTCCTAGCTCAGTGGCAAGCTGATCGCGATGCCTTTAGAGATGCAGTCAAAGAAACCTCCAGACTTCCTGTGGTTACTGCCATTATTCGAGAAGAGAATGCAGCACTGGGGCGTAATTTAGATAACCCATTAGTCAACCCTTCTGGGTTTCGTATTATTGGTGATCGCAGCTTATACGAAACTCTTCTGGGCAAAGAACTTACCGATATTAGCAATCAAGAACAGCCCCGAGTTTGGCGTTTATTAAGCGATCGCGAGGGCTATTTTTATATCTTTCCCGCACTGTCTAAAAGCGATCGTAAACAGAGTGTTCCCGTGGTAATAGTTTATGAAAGTGGCAACGGCGATCAGCTAACTATTCTCAGTCCTAATGCTCATAAGGAATAAAGAAGCTAAAATTCTCAAACTGTACCTGGAGTAGAACTCAAATTAGGTCAGAAACTAACTATCTGTGGAAAGATAATAATCAGAGTTAAAACCAATAGCTGTAGTAAAATAAAAGGTATTGCCCCGCGATAAATATCTTCGGTTTTTAGTTCTGGTGGCGCTACACCTCTTAGGTAAAATAAAGCAAAACCAAAAGGAGGAGTTAGGAAGGAAGTTTGTAAATTTGCTCCAATTATTACGCCATACCAGACTAAATCTAGCCCTAATTGCTGAGCAACAGGGGCAAAGATGGGAATTACAATAAAGGCAATTTCAAAGAAGTCAATAAAAAAGCCTAATAAAAAGATAACCAGCATATTGACTAGCAAAAAGCCATAGGTACCACCAGGAAGACTAATCAGCAGGTTTTCCATAAACCTATCTCCTCCCAAGCCACGGAATACCAAACTAAAGGCGGTTGAACCAAGCAAAATAAACATCACCATGGTGGTAACCCGCATGGTTGCATCACAAACTTCCCTTAATGTTGACCAAGTTAGTTGACGGTTAACAGCAGCGAGGATGATGGTGCCAACTGAACCTAAAGCACCTGCTTCTGTTGGTGTGGCAATTCCAAAGAAGATACTACCTAAAATCACAACGATCAAGAGCAAGGGAGGAAGCATTACCGTTACCACTCTTAGCAGTAACTTTTTACCGCTAATTCTGACGCTAGCAGGTAAAGCTGGTGCAACTTCAGGCTTGAGATAAGCAACAATTAGTACGTGGAGAGCAAATGCCCCTGCCATCATTATTCCTGGAATCAGTGAACCAATAAACAAGTCCCCAACAGGAATACCAAGTTGATCACCTAAAACAACCAGCACCACGCTAGGGGGAATAATTTGTCCTAAAGTTCCAGAAGCGACAATTACTCCCGCAGCTAGTTCTTTACTATAGCCATAGCGCAACATAATTGGCAGTGAAATTAACCCCATAGCTACTACTGTTGCTGCCACTACTCCCGTAGAAGCAGCTAATAAGGCTCCCACTACCACCACGGCTAAAGCCAAACCACCGCGCACTCTACCGAAGAGAATGCCCATAGTCTCTAATAACTTTTCGGCAATGCCAGTTTTTTCTAGCATTGAACCTAAAAAAATAAAGTAGGGAATAGCCAGCAAAGTATAGTTAGACATGATGCCGAAAATACGGCTAGGCATCGCATTGAAAAAGCTAAAGCTAAATTCGCCTACTGCTGTACCAATTAAAGCAAAGAGAATTGCTACTCCTCCCAAGGAAAAAGCGACGGGAAAGCCACAAGAGAGCAAGATTAATGCTCCTGCAAACATTGCCATTCCTAACCAGTCCATCAAATATCCTCCTGATTAGTGAATGAATCTTGATAGATATTCCAGTTTTTAATTGCTTCGGAAATCCCTTGCAAGATTAATAAGATAAAAGCTATGATAATCGCGGATTTAATTGGATAGCGGGGTAGACCACCTGGGTCAGGAGATACTTCCCATATTTTCCAAGAATTAGCCACTGTTCCCCAGGAATAATAAATCAGTAAACTACTAAACGGAATTAAAAAGAGAAGATTGCCGATAAAATTTGCGAGTGCTTTACGGCGACGACTCCAGTTTTTATAGAAGATATCAACCCGAACATGTTCGTCATACTTCAGAGCATATGCGGCGCCGAACAAAAATACCACATCGAATAGATACCACTGAATTTCAATGAGAGAATTAGAAGTTAAATTAATTCCCATAATCTTTCCCAAATAGCGTCCAATTACATTCCAAGCTCCCACTGCAACCATCAACAAAACGAGCCAATAGGTAATACGACCCACCCATTCATTGAATAAATCAATTACGTCGGCTATTTTTAATAGCTTTCTCAAATCTTTTTCCCTGCCACTGTATTTTGCTTAGTAGCTAATGCTAAATCTTTTGGAGCTTGAAGTCTAGCTGTACTTTGTCAATCGTTATATCTACTAAACTCAATGGAGTAAATTTGTTGATATTTTCTTGTTAACTTTTTCAAAATGTCTAGATCTGATTCATTTAAGCCTTTGCTTGGTTGGCAGAGCAGGGTATGAGATCGCACTTATCTATCAATGGTGATTAGTTGTGATGCTGGTTTATAGATATTAAAAACTTGAATAACAAGCAATTGCTCTTAGACTTGATTGAACTAAGTATAATCAAATTGTATATTATTTAATTATTT
>JBCDEP010000140.1:0-17840 GCA_039179675.1 Cyanobacteria bacterium P01_G01_bin.67 | reverse complement strand
CTCAAATCTTTGCCCGTGATTTGGTTATTATCAAATCCTATAAAAATGAAAATATCGGTGATCATAGCATCTTACAACTCCAGTAAAACTATCGAAAGATGTCTTTCTTCCTTGGAAAAACAAGACAATTCCCAAGACTTTGAGGTTATTGTTGTTGATAGTTCTACTGATAATACTGCGGAAATTGTTTCCCGTAAGTTTCCCTCAGTTAAATTATATAAATTTTACGAACGCAAGTATCCAGGAGACGCTCGAAACTTTGGAGTAGCTAATTCTTCGGGAGAAATTCTCGCTTTTACCGATGCTGATTGCATTGTTGTAGCCGATTGGGTCAAGCAGTTGATTGTAGCTCATGAATCTACTCAATTACCTGTTATTGGAGGAGCAATTACTAATGGTAATCCTGGTAGTTATGTTGGATGGGGTTACTATTTTTGTAGTTTGAGCCAATGGATGCCTCAGGCTCAAGAGTTTGAGCGTATTGATATTCCGACAGGTTGTCTCTCTGCTAAAAGATGGTCTTTTGAAAAATACGGACCTTTTCTCGAAGGTAGTTTGTGTGAAGATACTCTATTTAATTGGAAATTGGCTGAAGCTGGTTATAATTCTCTATTTATACCATCAATTCAGGTAGCTCATATTAATATTGAAGATTTAAAAGTCTTTTTGTCACGTAAAATACAACATGGTAAAATCTTTGCACAACTTAGAGTAAAAGAAAAAAAATTTAGTAATTTTCAAAGAATATTTTATATTTATATGTCTCCTTTATTACCACTGGTGATTTTATATCGCAGGACTCAAGATGTTTTGCGCTCTAGAATCTATATTAAACAATTTATACTGGCATTTCCTTTAGTATTGCTGGGAACTTATTGTTGGTGTTATGGAGAATTTTTGGGGTACTTATTTAACTCTGGTGCTTCACAAAACAAATAAAATAAATGTTAGGTACAAGCTCTTTTTTTTCTATAATTATCCCTACTTACAATCGACCCCAAAAACTAGCTAATTGCTTAGAAGCAATAACTCATCTCGATTATCCCCAAGATTGCTTTGAGGTAATCGTAGTAAATGATGGTGGTGTAACCTCATTAGAGGAGATAGCAGTTCAATTTCAAGAAGATCTCAATTTAACTTTATTAAATCAACCGAGATCGGGAGCTGCTGAAGCAAGAAATATCGGTGCCAAACAAGCGCAAGGTGAGTTTTTAGTTTTTACTGATGATGATTGTCTTCCAGATTCTAATTGGCTCAAGACGTTTGCTCTTACTTTGACTGCATCACCAAATGTTTTAGTAGGGGGGCGAACTATTAATGCTTTGCCTGATAATTTATATTCTACAGCCAGCCAGCTACTTTTAGATTATGTTTATTTAGCTTACAATAGCAGCTTAAATAACGCCCGTTTCTTCACTTCCAATAATATTGCTCTAGCTACTCGTAAATTTCAGTCTATTGGTGGCTTTGCCACTAATTTTAAGATTGCTTCAGAAGATCGTGAATTTTGCCAAAGATGGTTAGATCGAGAACATAAAATGTTATACGTTCCCGAAGCTATAATTAATCACAGTCATTTTCTAACCTTAACTTCGTTTTGCCAGCAGCATTTCAAGTATGGTCGTGGGGCATTTTACTTTTATCAAACTATTAGCAATAATAATCGTAGCCAACCAACATTGCAAGATAAATCTTATTATTTAAGGTTGTTATTTTATCCTTTTTCGCAACAAAAATTTTTCTCGGCAAGTTTATTAACGGGATTATTTATTCTTTCTCAATGTGCAACAATTTTAGGTATTTTTTGGCAATGGTATGTTCAAAATAAATATATCCAAATCAAGAATAAATTAGGGAATTAAAATTAATAATAGTTGAAGAATATGAATAAACAGCCAATAGTTTCGACAGTAATTATTTGCTTCAATTCAGAACAATTTATTGAAGATGCGATCGCCTCTGTTATCAACCAAACTTATGAAAACTGGGAACTACTGTTGGTAGACGATGGATCGAGTGATCGCAGTCCGCAAATTATGCAGGATTATGTGGCGCAATATCCCCAGAAAATACGCTATTTAGAACACGAAAATCATCAAAATCACGGTAAAAATGCTTCTCGCAATCTCGGTATCAAAAATGCTACGGGTAAATACGTTGCTTTATTAGATAGTGATGATGCTTGGCTACCCCATAAATTGGAACAACAAGTAGCAATCTTAGAGCGTTATCCCGAAGCGGGAATGATTTACGGTCGCAATTATGATTGGTATGGCTGGACGAGGAATCCAGAAGATATAGAACGAGATTGTCCTCATAGGTATCCTTTAGGAGTCGAACCAAACATAATAATTTTTCCGCCAAAATTATTGATTCTTTTATTAGAAGGAGAAACTCAGCCTCCCACTACTTGTAGTCCCCTGTTTCGCCGAGAAGTATTCGAGAAGGTAGGTTTATTTGATCCTAATTTTCACGATATTTTTGAAGACCAAGATTATTTCGCCAAAGTTTTGTACCACATACCAGTCTTTATCTCTGACGAATTGTGGGCTAAGTATCGACAACATCACAATTCCAGCATGGGCAAATATGATGCTGCTGTTCGGCAAGATATTAATATCTGGTATGAAAAACGCTTGGGGTTTCTCAAGTCAGTCGAAAACTATTTATCTCAACAAGAAATAAAACATCCTGAAGTTTGGGAATGTTTAAACAAACGTCTATCTCGGCTAGAAAAAAAGCTCTACTTATCTCGCATTCCATTAATATCTGGAGTACATACCTGGTGGGTGCAAGTTCTCGAAACGTTGATGCAGATTGGTCGTCGTATTTTACCTTTTACTCTACGAGATTGGCTCTGGAAAAAACTTGGCACTCGTTTGTATTTTTAAAAAAATTATTTATCTTAAATTTTAATTTTTATGTCTTGTAAACCTTTAGTTTCTGTCGTCATTATTTTCTTAAACTGCGAACAATTTCTCGCAGATGCGATCGCCTCTGTGATCAACCAATCTTATGAAAACTGGGAACTATTATTAGTAGACGATGGATCGAGCGATCGCAGCACGGCAATTGCTCAAGATTACGTGGCACAATATCCCCAGAAAATAAGCTATTTAGAACACGAAAGTCATCAAAATTGCGGTCAAAATGCTTCTCGTAATCTTGGTATCAAAAATACGCGGGGTGAATATATTGCCCTCTTAGACGGGGATGATGTTTGGCTACCTGAAAAACTGGAACAACAAGTTGCAATTTTAGACCAATATCCCGAAGCAGGAATGGTTTTCAGTCGAATTTATGAGTGGTACGGTTGGACGGGAATCCCAGAGGATAAAAAGCGCGATCAAGTATGTAGATTTCCCTTGGGAGTCGAACCAAATAAACTAATTTATCCTCCAACATTATTAGTTTTGCTATTAGAAGGAGTTACTCAAACCCCAACTCCCTCTAATCCACTATTTCGCCGCAAAGTATTCGACCGAGTAGGTTTGTTTAATGAAGATTTTCGCGATATTTTTGAAGATCAAGACTTTTTTGCCAAAGTTTTAAATCAAATTCCTGTATTTGTATCTGGTGAATTTTGGTCTAAATATCGACAACATTCAACATCTGTTATGGGTAAGTTTGATAAATTGACAAGTCAAGATATGAACATCTGGTATGAAAAACGCTTGTATTTTCTCAACTCCGTAAAAGATTATTTATCCCAACAAGAAATAAAACATCCTGAAGTTTGGGAATGTTTAAACGAACGCATATCTCGGTTAGAAAAAAAGCTTTGGTTATCTCGTGTTCCATTAATTTCCCAAATAAATACTTGGTGGATGCAAGTTCTCGAACTAATAATGCAAATTAGTCGTCGCATTTTACCATTTGCTTTACGCGATTGGCTCTGGAAAAAACTTGGCGATCGCTTATATCAATAACATTTTAGATATTTAACAATGTTGATAATTTCTAAGGTCAAATTTTTTTATTATCTTGTCAGGTCAGCGCTCAAGTTAATTATTAAGAACTTTAATCTCATACTTTCTATATCTCAAATCTGGAATTTATCAAAGCGTCTGATAATAATTGACACGCGGCTTTATTGGACTTTTTTTTGTGCTGGAATCGCAATAAATCAAGATGAAGATCCATCATATTCTCTATCTTGGTTAGCAAATAAAGTAGAACCTCATCCTTGTTCGATCTATGTATCAGGTTACCAAATTGCTGAAGCTTTTATTCGAGGACTATTAGTTTCTAGTAAAATACCGCAGGATGAATTTGCCGCACTTTGGCAACAATTAGCAGAGCCAATAGAACAATTTTTCTGCATACTAGAAAAAACTAATAAAGGGATTTGGTTAGATCTTCGAGATCGTCCTGTAATGGAAAAAATAATACTCAAAGATCTAGTATCTACCAGACCAATAATTATTGGTTCTATCTACGCGACACAAGTAGAAATAACTCAAGAAATTACTGATTTACTGCTACCAAAGGAAGTCAATCTGCTATATTGTAGCGTTGATCTAGAAGGGAAAGAAATAGGAACTATCGAGCTACCAATTATTGATGGGATGGTATCTAGTTTGGTGCTAAAAGACGCGATCGCATCAGAATTTTATAGAGAAATCCTTGCTTGCTTCTTAAACAAAAAAGCTAACAATAAACAATTTGGAGAATATCATAAACATGACATCAATTGGAAGTTGATTTTACAAGAGTTGTGGAAAATTAACATAAACCAAGAACAGTTAACCAATACACAGAGCTTGGTTGTCGATGAGGTAGAGAAAATAAGTCAAGAAAATGATTTGTTAGTAACAGAAATTAGCGATGAATTTACACCCAGAAAAGTTAATAGTGAACTTGTCGATATCTTAATTACTGCTGGTGGAGCGACAATCAGCACGATAACCATTGCTGTCCCATCCAAAACACTGACTTGCCAAATATGGCGAGATGCGGTCGCGGCTGTTAGCAATCTCGAACTGTGTATAGTTGCAGTGCGGGAAGGGTTATTATGTAAACCTCTTACCCCAGAAACATCTTTGCAAGAACGTCTAGTGCGATCGGCAACAGCAAAAAAAAATCGCTCCAATCCCCTAATTAATTTAGCATCAGATGAAAATATATTAGTATTAGGTCGTCGCCATCAAGAGATAGTTGGTACTAGTGCAGCTCGCTGGGCAATGTTACCCAAAGCAACTAGCACAGAATTGATCAGTGTCGCCTTAAATGCTGGCGAGTCAGTAATTGAAACTCCCGAAAATCCTGAGGGAGCAACCCGAGTATTCTACGCGCCAGAACTTACCTTAACTTCATTAGCCAGAAAGCATAAAAAAGAGAAAATAATTAATCCCGATCAGCATCAATTAGCTGCCACAACTTCTACAAAAACCAAAAAACTACCAATTCTGATGTATCACGAAATAATTCCCAAACATTCATCAGAACAACCCTCAAGGTGGAAATTAACAGCAGCAGCTTTTGCAGAACAGCTAAGATATTTGCGTGATCGCGGGTTTTATAGTGTAACTCTTGATGATTGGCGTATTGCTATTATGAATCAAAAGCCTCTTCCAGGAAACGCTGTTTTAATTACGTTTGATGATGGCTATCAAAGCTTTTTCGATTGTGCTTTCCCAATATTAAAAGAATACGGTTTCTCTGCAACAGTGTTTTTAATTACTAACAAAATTGGCACTCAGCTAGAGAATTATCAATTAATGGGATGGCAAGAAATCGAGCAACTACAAGCAGCAGGCATAGAATTTGGTTCTCATTCAGCTAATCACCCTTCACTTAGCGTTTTGACATATGAAGAAGTAGTGCGGGAAGGATTGCGATCGCGGTTAATTATCGAGCAGAAACTGGGAACAAAAATTAAAGCCTTTGCTTATCCTTATGGTGATGTCAATCCACTAGTTCGTCATTTAATTGGAGCTTGCGGCTATATTTTTGGTTTAGACGTTGGTTTAGAGCGCAGCACACTAGAAGATTCTTTACTAAAATTATCGCGGATTGAAATCGAAGGTACGGATAATTTACAACAATTTACTGTAAAAATAGGTGCGTAATCAGGCTCAGTATCCAAATCTAATAATAATAACAACCAGATGAAATACCATAAAAAAATACTGCCAAGACGCTTGATTTATTTATATGACTTATTAAGTCAATTACTCATTCGTGAGTTAAAGTTAAAATATAAAAGATCTGTACTAGGTATTGCTTGGACTTTAATCAATCCACTCTTAAAATTAATAGTCTTTGCTTTAATTTTTCGTTCTGTATTAACTATTGAGACCGAACATTATGCAGCTTTTGTTTTTTGTGGCTTGCTAGTGTGGAATTGGTTTCAAGATTCATTAACGGAAACTTCAGGGATTATAGTTAACAGCACTAGTTTAATTCAACAACCAGGATTTCCTTTAGCTATTTTACCCATAGTTGTCATTATGAATGGCATGATTCATTTTCTATTAGCATTACCAGTTTTAGGAATACTGCTCATACTTGAAGGCGTAAAAATTAAGTTAGGAATTATTATATGGCTTCCTATATTAATGATATTACAATTTATTTTAACAATTAGTTTAGGATATATTTTTGCCGCTATCAATGTTATTTTTCGCGACACCCAATATACCGTCGGGGTACTCTTGCAAATTTGCTTTTTCTTAACACCTATTTTTTACGATATTAGTAATATTGAAATCCCCTTGATTTATAATATTAATCCTTTAGTTCATTTAGTTACTGCTTACAGAAATGTTCTCATTCAGGGAGTTGATCCAGAGTGGAAAGCTTTAGGAATTATTGCAATTTTTAGTATTACTTTCTTATGCTTTAGTCAATCTTATTTTCGACAGCAAAGCCATCGTTTTTTGGAGGAACTCTAAATGGAAAATCCTGTAATTGTCGAAAGTTTGGGCAAACAATATCGCAGCTACAATGAAAATCGCCCCTACACTATTATGGCTGCCGCACTTTCTGGCTGGCGACACCTAAAACCAAATAAGCGTTACTGGGCATTGCAGGATATTAGTTTTCAAGTAGCTCCTGGTGAAATGTTAGGGGTTATTGGTAGAAATGGTGCAGGTAAATCTAGCTTACTTAAGTTAATGGGGGGAGTTTTAGGATCAGATCGGGGCAAAATCAGAATTAACGGGCGAATTGGGGCTTTATTAACATTAGGAAGTGATTTTCATGGAGATTTAACAGGGCGAGAAAATGCAGTAGTCAATGGCATCGTGGGAGGCTTAACCCATCAAGAAATTCTGCGGTCTATGCCCCAAATAATTGAGTTTGCCGAACTACAAGGAGCAATCGATAATCCAGTTAGAACCTATAGCACAGGGATGAAAATGCGTTTGGCTTTTTCCGTAGCCATCCATACTAATCCCCAAGTAATGTTGATCGATGAGTTTTTATCAGTAGGGGATAATGCATTTCAAAGTAAATGTCTCGATCGCATCAATGAATTAAAAGCCCAAGGAACAGCCATTATTCTCGTTTCTCATAACATCAAACAAATCCAACAAATGTGTGATCGCACTCTTTGGTTGCGTCAAGGTCGAGTCTTTGCCTACGGGAATACTCAAGAAATTGTCAAACAGTATCTAGAGGAAATGCAGGTTAACACTACCCAAGCTCATCTCGGTACAGGAGAAGTGATAGTTACGCGAGTAGGAATCGCGGACAGAAACGGTAAATTACTCTCCAAAATTGACAGTGGGGAACAGTTAACTATCATACTCGACTATCAATACGATAGGGCGATTGCAGAATGCCTATTTGAAGTAACAATTAGCGATTGCTACGAATATAATTGTTTTACTAGTACTGTCAAAATTGCTAATATCTTTAATGTAAAATCGAAATTGGAATTAGATATTGCTCGCTTGGATTTAAGCAAGGGAAAATATTACATTGACGTGAATATCTATAGTCCTGATCGCCAGCAAATTTATGACCGCGCTCCTCAAGTCTGCTCTTTAATTATTGAAGCGATCGCAGAAAATAAAGGTTTAATTACTCCTCCCCATCAGTGGTATGGAGAAGGTATCTTACCAAAATAAATTTATTTTTTCATTCCATATTTTCTAATACTGGAGCCAATACAATTTTTGCTCCTTTGAGATCCGCCATCTTAGTTGCGCTTACAAACTAGCCGATGCACTCTCCATATTAAGTTATGAGTAGGTGGGCGAGATTATTTATAAGATACCAGTGCTAATTTTTTTCCTGACCCCTGACCCTATGATCAGCCCATTTAATATTTAATTACGTCTACCTACTTAATTCTACCTTTGAAACATTTTCCCCAATTAAACTAAGGGCAAGATATTGCTATATTCCATCAGCAGTTCCTCATCACTCAAGTATTGTGGGGCAGCTTGAGGAGTCCAAAGTAATTCAAATTTCATCAGATAATCTGACCGCATCGAGGAAAGTTCCAGCAGTATATTTCTGAGAGCAGCTTCGGTATTAATTTTAGTGAATAGTGGCTGGTCGTCAGCTGTGCCTAAGATTAGCGTCACCACTACGTAAGAGGCAAAATCTTCACTGTGATCAAGGGATTCTGGTTTGGTGGTTATAGAGCCGTCAATATTGCTGAGAGTTTCACCACTAAACTTGCTTCTTTCGATAATTGATAATTTATCGAAGGCTGATTCGGCATTAGCGATCGCTAAAGTATCAGAACTAGCTAAAACATGAGTCCAGGCATGACTATTTCGCAATAAAATCAATGCCGATTCTTGCATCAACTTGACTAAGCTTGCTTCAGTCTGAGTATCGATATTAAGACTTAGATCCGAGAATTCTTGTTGAATATATTCAATATTAGGAGCGGGAAATGATAAAGCAACCTGTAAGAGTGATACGGTAACGAGATCGTTATCTCTTTCCTGCCTAATCTTACTCTCGCTCTTGCTGCTAATAGTTTTACTGCTACCAAAAGCTTGGCTAAATATTCTATAGGCAATGTACATCAATACTCCCGTAATCAGTAAGCCAAAAATTAAGAAAAATAAAGCTCCTGAGCCAGTATTGCGGGGGGACGAATAGCTTGAATATACAGGTGTAGCTCTACGCTCGGTACGCCTGAGTTCCCTGTTGTAGTTGGGAGAGGTGGATTGTCGCCGATTATAGTTACCGCGTCTAGGAGTCGATTTTTGCCTGGGGGAGTTACGTTGAGGAGAACTAGAGCGTGATGGTCTAGTTTTGAATGAACCTCCGCCGCTGCGTCCACCACTTTTCTTAGCGACTAACTCACTGTGATCGTGGGTTACTAATGCATTACTAGCCAGAGTTGAATTACTATTTATAGCATTCGTAACCATGAGAAGTAGAGCGCACAAGAACCGAAGCTGATTTGGTTGGGGCAAAATTAATTCTAAACAGTTTGATTGACTTGCTCAATCCACCATTTATCTCCATAACTAATCTTTGCCTATAGTTCCCAAATCTAAATCGTTAATTGGTTACTCAAAATTACTGAAGAAATTCTTGGTTAAGAATATTAATTTTGATCTAGTCCTGTAAATCCAGATGAAAACGTACTTTGGACAGTAAATCTTTGAAAGAAAATGGTTTATTAATATATTCCTTGGCTCCTTTGGCTAAGGCACTGGAACGAATTTTGTGATCGCTGATTGCTGTCACCACCAAAACAGGAATCTTGCTGTTTTGCGATCGCAGCTCCTCCAAAACCATCAGTCCATCTTTAACAGGTAAGCCCAAATCTAGCAAAAGCAGCTCAAAATTACTATTCTTGACCATGTCCAATGCCTCTTGACCATCTTTGGCGATGGCGGTAGTAAAACCGCTTTTTCTTAGTCCTTTTTCTAAGAAAGCAGCTAAACGCACTTCATCCTCGGCAATTAGAATACGGTTCATGATTAGTATAAAATTAGCATTCAGGGCTACGTTTGTTACTTTGGCAAACTTTCTCAAAAGTTATTTACTAAAGTTAGTATTAAATCCTAATCGATCACCGTGGGATTATTAGCTGGGTTTTAATGAGACTTTTCTCATGTTCGTAAACGATACCCCATCCCCCGAACTGTCTCAATAGCTTTACTGCCTAGTTTCTTCCGTAGATAGCCCACGTATACATCGACGATGTTAGAACCTGGATCGTAATCGTAACCCCAGACTAAATCTAAGAGTTGCTGTCTGGTCATAACCTGTCCTGGATGGCGAAAAAAGACTTCTGCCATAGTAAATTCTCGAGCTGGCAATTCTACCAAGCGTTCTCCTACCATGATTTTGCGGGTACGCAGATCTAGAACCATGTTACCCCGTTTGAGCTGCATCGATTCTGAAGATTTGGTCGGGGGATGGTCGTTTCTTAATCTGGCTTCAATTCGCGCCAAAAGTTCGGCAAAGCTAAAGGGTTTGGTTACGTAGTCGTCAGCACCACTCTGCAATCCAACAACCTTATCCATAACGTCATCCCGCGCGGTCAAAATAATGACAGGAAAAGTGACTCCCTGTCCCCGCCATTGTTCTAAGACAGCTAACCCATCTTGCTGAGGTAACCCCAAATCTAACAAAGCCAGATCGAAATGACATCCTAGCCCTAGAGCGATCGCTTCCTCCGCATCACTGGCAATTGAGGTTATGTAACCTTTTGCCCGTAAACCCTTTTCCAGAAAACTAGCAATTCTGGCTTCGTCTTCGACAATTAAAATTTGCTTCATCTCTTAATAATTTACCTATCAGCTACTTCCGATGTGCTGCTAACTTCAGCGGCAAAATTAGGGTAAAAGTGGCGCCACAGCCCAAAGAACTTTGTAGATTTATCTTACCTCCATGAGCTTCAACAATCACTTTGACAATCGATAGTCCTAGTCCAGATCCTTCAGAACGGCGAGGGGTATTTTTAACCCTGGCAAATCGTTCAAAAATACGCTTTTGTTCGGGCACTGCAATGCCTTCTCCACTATCAGCGATCCAGATCCGCACTTGATGTTGAGTAACTTGAGAACCCAGGGTAATTGTGTCCTTGGGATTAGTATGCTGCACAGCATTATTCGCCAGGTTGATTATGGCTTGGGTGAGACGTTGCCGATCACCCAGAAACTGTCCCCGTGCCACATTCGTTAAGATCCAGTGGCGATCGCCTAAAGCTTGAACTTTGCTAAATAGTTCTGCGGTAAAGGAGTTGAGGTCAATATTTTCTGGCTGGAGGAAATCGGGGCGTTCCGCTTTAGCCAGGAGAATCAAATCCTCTACCAAGCGATTCATGCGATCAAGTTCATCGATGACAAGGGCGACTGTTTCCTGTTGCGCCGCTGGATCTTCGTCGAGTTCCATTAATTCTAAATGTCCACGAACAATTGTAATTGGTGTTCGCAGCTCATGTCCCGCATCGTTAATGAAGTTGCGTTGAGTAGCGAAGGAAGTTTCAATCCGATTCATCATTTGATTAAAAGCTTGCCCCAACTCAGCTAGTTCGCCATCTCCTTTAACATCAATTCGTTGACTCAAATCTGACTCATTAATCGACTTTGCTGTACCAGCTAATTCTCTTAACGGAGCGAGGACTCTTCCTGCGGCAAACCAGGCGAGGAACAGGGCTAAGGGCAAAATTAACAGCACAACATCAAGCATCAAATCGTATGCTTCTACTGCTTCTTTTTGTTCTCCTTGGGTAGCATGGGTTACGACAAAGACCCCAATAATCTCTTCAGTGGTTTTGATCGGAATTACCTTATAAAGAATACTACCGATCTCAGGATCGGGAACCTTTGCTTCTCCTCGTACTTCTTCCGTAGCAGCTTCCCATTGGCGCATCAACTCCGATTCTGGTTGAATCACGGTGGGCAAACTACGGGAACTGGACTTGTAAAATTGACCCTCAACGATCCCAATCAAATAGTTATCATCTGCGGTGATGGTATTTCTAAAAAAAGCGTCAAAAACCTTGTAAAGCTTCTGACTTTTGTCTATCTCACTGCCCTTAATCATTTGGGGGTCTTCCAAATCCAAGTCGAGCAAACCTTCGACCAGCACCTCTTCAAAATCATCTATGGCTTCACGCATATCTTCTTTCACTCTCTCATTAACGCGCCAATACAGGCGATTCCGAATAGTGGGAACTGTAGTGGCAACGAAAGATAGCAATAGTAAAACATACCAGAGCAAGATACGAGTACGAGCTTCCTTTAAAAAGCCAATGCGAACCAGCTTTGATGAATTTGACTTCAGTCGATGCCATAAAGGAAGGACAAAGTTCGACATGCTTGCGAGTTGCTGATGTATGCTTGCCATTGCTAATTTAAACAAATTTGAGTCAAAAAGTTGTAAACCAAGTACTAAATTGAAATAAGCTTGATATTTACTAGCTTCGATTGCATTTGTAGTCTTTAGTTGTTATGGATATTGAACATATAATATTACGGCTGGAATCTGTCCACTAACAACTCTAATTAAAAATAAAGATTATGTTGGTTCAGGATTTACAATCTCGGGTGAATAAACATCAATCATGCTACTTCTCTAGATGAAATTATTCTGTCAAAAGTTTCACGTTTAATTAATTACTTTTTGTGTAGATGTTTGTTTGAGGTTATCAATCAGAGCATCATCAGGCAACTTTCAGTTCAGAACGAAATGCAACCTTGCGGCTATTATCTAAATAAATTCTGACAAGAGGCTCCAAACCTGAAATCAATTTTGATTCACTGTCGATGAGATTTTTCTCACTAAAGCTTCACGAGTAGCTCATCGCAAATCGCCATTCTAGAGTCAACCAGAACAATCAAGCACAACCCCGAATTTACTAACTTTAAAATTTAGAGAGCGATCTTATGGCTCGAACTACTCCTCCAACAATCATCACTGGCGAGTACAAGAAAATTATGGTGTATTCCCATGACGCGTTTGGTCTGGGTAATATTCGTCGCATGTTAGCGATTTGCCAGCACTTATTAAAATTTATGCCTAATTTATCAATCCTACTCGTATCTGGCTCACCGATGTTGCATAGCTTTCGCTTACCAGCGGGACTAGATTATATTAAGCTACCCTGTCTTAATCGTGGTCAGGCAGGAACCATGTCGGTAAAGTATCTTAATGCAGATATCGAATCAATCCTGAAATTGCGTGCGGAATTAATTTTAGCCGCAGCCAAAAATTATCAGCCAGATTTGCTTTTAGTTGATAAAAAACCTTCAGGGATTCAGGGAGAGTTGCATGCCACTATTGAATATCTCAAGCAGAATTTGCTCAAAACTAAGTTTGTCTTACTATTACGAGATATTCTAGATACTCCTGAGAAAACTATTCAGGAATGGCAACGAGAAGGTTATTACCAACAAGTCAAATCAGTTTATGATCGCCTGTTGGTAGTCGGCATGCAGGAAATCTTCGATCTCAATCAGCAATATCAGTTTGAGGGAGAAATCGCGAATAAGGTGCGCTATTGTGGCTATATCCGTAAGGAAACAGGCTCCAAAAGCCGTCAGATGGTCTTTCAGGAATTAGGTCTTCAACCCGACCAGAAGTTGGTGCTGGTTACTCCAGGGGGCGGAGAAGATGGCTATTTCCTAGTTAACAACTATCTGCAAGGATTGGAACAACAAAGCGATCCCCTAAATACAGAGAAAGTACATAGTTTGATTATTTGTGGTGCAGAAATGCCTCAGTCTCAACAAGAGCAGATTTGGCAACAGGCGCAACAATATCCTGAGGTTACAGTATGGGAGTTTAGTAATGATTTAATCAGTTATGTCGATGCTGCGGAAGTGGTGGTTTCTATGTGTGGTTATAACACCATTACTGAAGTCTTGCAGCAAGGTAAAAAAGCGATCGTAGTTCCTCGGATCAAGCCTGGTCAAGAACAGTTAATTCGCGCCTCTAGTTTAGCTGAAGCGGGTTTGATTAAGATGATTCATCCCCAACAGCTCTCACCAAATTTGCTAATTAAGACTTTGCTTGATAGTCTGACATCTGTTAATGCTTCTGAAGCAGTTAAAAGTTTAGATTTTGTAGGGCTATCCAGAGTTACTGATTATTTAGCCATGCTTTTATTTAATTCTTTATGCGTTCCTAATTTTTTTAACTTTGCCCTCAAATCAGCCTAAGTAGTCAACAACTAAATAACTAAACAACTTATGCAAAAAGTAATGTTTTATTGCCAGCATATTCTTGGCATGGGTCATTTAATTCGCAGTATTGAAATAGTTAAAGGATTAATTCCCGAATTCCAAATTTGCTTTATCAACGGAGGGCAAGTTATTGAAGAGTTTCAATTTCCCTCTGAGATTGAAGTAGTTAATATTCCTGCGGTTAAAACTGATAGCGAGTTTAATGAACTGCGTCCCGTAGATGCTAGTTTGACCATGAATGAGGTAGAAAGTATTAGAAGCAAAATGTTACTAGATGTTTGCGATCGCTTTGCGCCAGATATTCTGATCGTGGAACTATATCCCTTTGGTAGAAGGCGCTTTTCTTTTGAATTGATTCCATTAGTGGAAAAGGCAAAATCGATGGGGACAAAAATTGTTTCCAGCGTGCGTGATATTATCGTTACTAAGCAAAATCAACAACGTCACGAAGAGAAAGTATGTCGCTTGATGAATAAGTATTTCGACATGCTCTTAATTCACGGCGACCCCAACTTTGTGAAACTAAATCTTAGCTTTGCTCGCATCAATGAGCTTAAGTGTGCTGTACACTATACAGGTTATGTGGTACAACCCCTTCCAGCAGTACGTAAAATAACTCTAGAAAGACCTGGAATATTAGTTAGCGTGGGTGGCGGAAGATTTGGACATGATTTGTTAGAGTGTGTGGCGCATGCCGCTCCGATTTTAAAGAATAAAATTCCCCATCAAATACATCTATTTACAGGACCTTTTTGTCCTGAAATAGTCTTACAAAAGCTACAAAAAATTACGAAAGAACAAGATAATATCAGCGTTAGTCGCTACACGACAAATCTTTTAGATTATATGCAGCAGGTAGACCTCTCAATTGGTATGTCTGGTTATAACACCACTATGAATATCCTAAGTACGAGGGTGAAAGCGATGATGATGGCATTCCAAGGTAATAACGATAAGGAGCAAGAAACCCGCGTCACTAAATTAGATAAGTTAGGTCGTGTCAAAATGATTCATCCTGAAGATTTACAGCCTGAAAAATTTGCCCAAAAAGTTATTGACTATCTGCAACAGGGTAAAACTGAATTGCCTTTAAATTTAGAAGGAGTTGATAATACAGCTAAGTGTATAAAACAATTAATCAACAAACAAGAGATCGAGCAAGATAAGCTACTTTCAATTAATTGAATATTGTAGTAGTAGGATATGCATAAAACTATGGCTAACGAAAATTTATTTTAGCCCCCTAGCCCCCAAGTTTGGGGAGAATAGTTAATCTTTTAACTCACTATTTAATTATGTTGCACAATTAGTGTAGGTAATGCCACCCTACTATAATAGTTCTTGATTTAGTGAAGTAAACTAATCTAGTAATCTGTTGGTCTGAGAAGAAAATTTACACTTTCCTACAAAAATCCGATTAATGTACCTTGTCAATTTGAGAAACGCCATAAGTTGAATCAATTATTTATATCTTTCTAATCAATCACAAGCAGATTTGAATAATATTTCTGTATATTTATTAGGATTGAGAGTAATATTTATATAGGCTTAATAATCTTCAATTGTAGCTAGTTCTGTTGATTATTCTGGAGTTAAAGTTTCAGCTTATGCGATTCATCTAGTCTTCTCGATATTCATATATTTATATTTATCTCGGTTAATAATTAATTTCTATCACAAATTAGCCTTTTAAACTTCTTCGATCAGTATACTCAAAATTATCGAGGCAATTACCATTATTAATAATTTCAATCTCTCCATTTTTCAAATAAAACAATACCTTTTTAACTTCAATATCTACTAGTGGAATCGCATCAAGAAACAAAGTTAGAACAGACCTAATTTAGATAAAATTTGGAGTAGAAAGCGGTTATCTAATCCAACTTGATTACGTTTCATCTTTAAACTACCTTTAGAAGTGTATGGAAATATATATCGGCATTGCTGAATTGAAATATGATTTAGAAAAAATGCGATCGCGATTCAACTAAAATATTAAGCTCTCAAGCATTTAATTTGCTTGTTTTGGCTAACGGGGGACTAGAAGAAAGAGTAACGGGGAGAGAGTTTAACTATGTTCTGCCTAATTAATTAATATGCAGTTTAAATGATGAACAGCTTAAACTTTTGGTTACCTACTTGCATGTTTAATAGTCAAATCTTTTTCAAAATATAAATAATAAAGTTGGGAACGCGCAGTTCATCGTCAAGCTCTGGGTAATCTTTTAGCTGTTCCCCGATTACTGTTGGTTCTACAATTCCTTCAATGGTAAATCCAGCATTAAGAAAGCCAGATATATAAGTAGATAGCGTTCGATGAAAATTAGTAACCTCACTACCCATCATTTTCCAAGTGCGATCACCTTCGTCAAAGTAGCGATCTAGAATAACGTGTTCTTTTTTCCCGCTATTGCTTCTATGCCATGCACCAACGGCAGATCTCATCGGATGCAGATTAGCTACAATGAAACGTCCTCCTTTGTTGAGAATTCGATATACTTCCTGATTATTACTATTTAAATTCGGCACATCACACTGATTCAAGTAAGAAACAGCTAGGTCAAACATTTCGTTCTCGATAAAACTTATATCCTGTACATCAGCAATGCAATACTCATCAGTCTCGGACTGTAATTCTCTTGCAGCTTCGATCATTGGTTCGCACAAATCAATCCCAAGAACGTAATTTGCACCACGTGCAGCAAGTATTCTACAGAAACGTCCTTCGCCACATCCACAATCTATGATTTTTTTACCCGTTACGTCTCCACAGGCTATCAGCATTGGTTTATCCAACAAGCCATTACGAGTAGGATTTTTTCCCTTCCTAGCTTCTTCGATCCAAGCTTTCGATAAATCGATCCATTCTTGATTTAGGTCTTTTTGCTTCATAACAATTAGATTACTGATTTATTATCTTAAATTTGTCGATATTCTAGTTCACCATACTAATGTACTTTGTTTTCAATAATCGTATTTCTTTTGATTCATCCCTCAATTCAGCAACAACCATGTCTCAATTATGCAATGCCTAAATATTTTATTTCCCCATTTTTCTCTCTCTCTGTTTGATGCGATTACCCTGCAATATCTACTTGAGTTAACATACTATTTACTTTTTAGCGTACCCATTGTTCAATCTCAGGAGTAATACATGTATCGGTCAAGCAATAATAAAAAGACGATCACTCTAGATCCTTTAGATAACAGGAAAAATCTAACCCATAGTTCAAAGCTAAATCATCTAAAAAACTATAGCCGAGACAATAAAGCTGATATGTTTTAGCTAAAATTTTTGCCAGATCGCCCTTTCGTTCTAAGAAATCACAGAGTAACTTTTTTAATTCATAAGTTCTATAGTCTGCAATATCTGAGTATTTATTAATAATTTTCGCGATCGCTTTTTTTGCTTCATGGGAACTATCTAGATAAACCTTTTTAGGTTGCTGTTTGAAATCTATAGTAATCAATTCTAAATAATCATCTGAACTTAATAGTTTTCCCAATTGTTCTGTCTGATATAATCATTGCTGAAAATCAGTGACAGTAACTCGATCTTCTAAAAACTCAAAGAAAATAATTGTAATGTCGATAGGTAAACTTAGTTTCATTGGCGATCGCTATAAATCAGCTTTGGCTTATAAAAGCTTTATTTCCTGATTTCTCAGGACTGAGAGTTTAAATCAGCAACGATATCATTAATTCTCATAATTTACTTTTGAGTTT
>JBCDEP010000192.1:0-11305 GCA_039179675.1 Cyanobacteria bacterium P01_G01_bin.67 | reverse complement strand
GGCAATCAAAGGTAATTTTCTGATTACAGTATTTGTTACATCATTGAGATTTAACCCTCCTTCTGCATTTTCTGTTGAGGAAGCTCCTTGAATGTAAATCGACTTTTGATTTTCAAAATTCTGATTCATAACTTTTTAACTCAGCGTTGATAAGTTATGAATCAGAATTTTGAAAATCAAAAGTCGATTTACATTCAAGGAGCTTCCTCAACAGAAAATGCAGAAGGAGGGTTAAATCTCAATGATGTAACAAATACTGTAATCAGAAAATTACCTTTGATTGCCACTATCACAGTTGCGATGACTTCTTTAGCTTTTTTCAAAACTCGCTTTTTACCGTCAAGTTATGTTGCTAGCTTTGAACTATTGCCTGAATTGGTCAATATTGAAACGAAGGTAACATCTACAGGAGATAATTCTGGTGAAACTCGTGGGGCTATTACCGCAGTTGAGCTTGATGATGTTCAACTAAAAATATTAAAAAGCCCCACAACGATTTCTAAAGCACTCGATTCTCTACAAAGCAAGTATCCTAAGCTAAATTATCAAACACTAACCAGAGATTTAACTATAGAGTTTATTCGAGATAGTCAAAACAAAAAAAATGTTTTGTTTGTTAGCTATGAACACTCTGATAAGCAACAAGTATCTGGTGTGATTGATGTTTTGACTGAAACCTACTTGGACTATAGTGCAGAAAAACGTTCATCAGGAGTACAAAGGGGAATTACAGTACTTGAACAACAGATACCTCTAGTTTCTGACCAGGTTGAGCAGCTAGAAAATCAAATGCAAAGTCTTAGAGAACAATACAATTTCATTGACCCTGATGTGTCGCTCGATCCCATCACTGATCGCTCAAGCTTGATGAGTCAAGAGCAAGACGAAGTAGCAAGTCAACTACAACAAATGCGTTTGAAGCTAAGAAATTTACAAAGAGAGCTGCAAACACAACCGACAACTTCTCCTACTGCAATTGAGTTAGCCACGCCGCGATATCAAGGATTATTAAATCAATTACGCGAAATAGATGTAAAAATCAGTAATAAATCTACAATTTTTTCTGACCAAACTGCTGAGATTCAAATTTTAAGAGAAGAGAGACAAAGAATAGTTAGCTTAATCAGACAAGCTGGCACAGCTATTCAGCAAAAGCTGGTTAATGAAATTAGAACATTGGAAAATCGCCAAAGATTGGCGCAAAGAGAATCGGCTAATTTGCGATCGCAGTTAAAAACTTGGTCGACTGTTGCTAATAATTACAATAAGCTGCAACAAGAATTAGATCAGGCGAAGAATAAACTAAGCCAGTTTACGCTGCAAAAAGATGCGCTCTTAATTGATGCAGCTAGAGAGGAAGCTCCCTGGCAACTATTAGCCCCTGCTGGAGAGCCAGAGAATACCGATCTTAGCCCTAGTAATCGTTTATTGCTAGGCTCTACATTTGGCTTATTACTGGGTGTGGGTGTAGCTTTAATGTTAGACAAGTGTCAAAAAATTGTTTATACCTCGGCAAAAATTGAAGAAATTACCAATTTACCAATTCTAGGTAATATTCCCTATACGCCCAAAAATCGACGTCCATCTTTATTGAGTTCCAGCAGAAATACGGAAGAGTTGAAAATGCTTCCTTCTTCTAGCATCTATCGTGATTCCGATGATCTAGACAAACTACTTTTTCCTGAGCTGTTATCCTCTTCATCTTCTTCCGTCGAAGCGTTTCGCTCTTTTGCAGCAAATCTGGGTCTATTAAATTTTGGCACTGATCTTGAAGCTATAGAGTCTGATGAAAATATAAAATCCTTAGCTATTACCTCTGCTGTATCTGGGGAAGGAAAATCCACTGTGGCACTTAATTTAGCTAGGGCTGCGGCATCAATGGGCAAACGAGTCTTATTGGTTGATGCGGATGTAAGAAGCAAGGTACGTCTAACGGAGAGTTTAGGTCTAGAATCGGAGGTTGGTCTCAAAAATATTCTCAATCAAAATAGTCCCAGTTTGGCACTCAAGCATGTTAGACAATCACCTTTAGATGCAAACCTATACGTTTTGAGTTCTGGTTTTGATGAGTGTCGCGACAGTAGTCGGATGTTAGCATCAGGGCAAATGCAACTTTTGATGGATGAACTGAAAGCTAATTTCGATTTAGTAATCTATGATTTATGTGCTGTTGTTGGTTATGCAGATGTTAATCTCATGGCGGGTAAAACAGATGGCGTGGTAATAGTTTCAGGATTAGGCAAGGTAGATAAAACATTGTTAGTCCAAGCAGTCGATCAATTAAAAATGTCAAAAGTTAACATTTTAGGCATAGCAACCAATAATGTGGCGAATAAAGTCTGAAATACATTAAGGTTGATTGGTAATCAATCGGCGCCTGCAACTAATAACCTAAAGGACTACGTGGCATCTTCAACAAGGATGCCATCAGTATTTTGACTAGTTAATTCGAGTTTGAACTACTGCTTTCAATTACTGTAATTTTGGCGCATTGCTGATTAAGTAATTTTCTACATTTCTACAATAGATCGCTGCTGATAGCTCCAGGATATAAGCTTTTTAAGTCACAGTCTATCTTAAAAGAGAGGACAAAACACCTCATAGGATTATAATTCGGCAACGCCAATTTTAGAAAAGACGAACGACAAAATTGTTTGACTTCAGTGGTTTTGCCGCAGTATTTATTTAGCTCCAGCTTTTTGTTATTTACCGAAGTTACCCGTCGCGATCAAGATTTCAGATTCACAGACTGTTGCTATGAAACAATTTTCCAATAGAATCACAATATTTTCAACAATAATTAATTAACATAATTGAAATAGCTTAAGTTGATATCTCTATCTACGTGAGCTGATCTTTGAGATGGTCACCTACTCGTAAAGCATTAGCAATGATCGTTAGAGTAGGATTTACTGCCCCCATGCTGGGAAAAAAGCTAGCATCCACAACATATAGATTATCGTGATCGTGAGTACGGCAATTGAGGTCGAGTACCGTTGTATTGGGATTTGAGCCAAACTTACAGGTTCCTACTTGGTGCCAAACAGCAGATAGTGGCACTGTAGTCACCATAAACATAAAAAAGCCTACTTGACGCAAATATCCTTGCCAGAGATTAACTAAATCCTCGTGACACTTAAGATTGTTACGAGTAAAGTCTACTTTGATTTTGCCTTCTGTGGTGACAGTAACGCGATTATGAGGATCGGGTAAATCTTCGCTGGTTAGCCACCAGTCAACAGCATGAGCCGCCATATATTCTAGGGTAGGTTGAGGCACAGAGTCGGGAGAAAAAATAGCTAGTCGATTCCATTTTGACTTACCTGTCATTTGAATTTGCCCTAGAGGATAGTCATGGTCAGGACTACCAAAATAAAAATCATTAAAGCCCAAAGTCTTTTGAAACTTAGTGGGATTTGGTTTATCGGCGATCGCTATAATTGCAGAATGATTATGCAGCATCAGGTTGCGTCCTACCATACCAGAGGAGTTTGCCAGTCCATTAGGGTGCTGTTCAGTTGCGGACTTGAGCAACAGTGCGGCGGAATTGATTGAACCACAAGCAAGAATAAAAGTATCAGCAGTATATTGCGCTGGAGTTCCTTCTGTCTCAACTTCTACCGCTGTAATGTTTTCGCCTACGTTATCAGTGATCAGCTTGGTTACAAGAGTATTTATTTTGATTTCAACATTGTCGTATTTAGTTGCAGGATCGATACAGGCAATTTGAGCATCTAACTTGGCATCTATTTTGCATGGATAAGGATCACAGGTGCCACAGCGAATACAGTTACTATTTTCGGGATCTTCTACGTTGCGATCGACTGCCAGGGTTAAGTGATGGGGGTGTAAACCTAACTGTTCTAATGCATCAGCTACTTCCTGCATCCTTGGTTCATGGGGTAGTGGCGGAAAAGGATATTCTGCGGACATCGGTGGTTCAGTCAGATCTTCTCCTTGCTGTCCATGAATTTTAAAGATGCTTTCCGCACGAGTGTAATAAGGTTCAAAATCTTGATAGGTCAATTCCCACCCAGGGGAAACACCTGATTGATGAGTTAATTCTCCAAAATCTTGTTCGCGCATTCTTTGTAAAGCTGCACCATAGACTTTGGTATTACCACCAACATTGTAAAAAGCCTGGGGAATAAAAGTATTATTTTCCCGATCTAGCCATTCCTCGTCTACTTGGTACTTTCGACCCTGAAAAATTGCTTCGGAATTCCAGTTATCTTCTTCTTTAGGCAAATAGCCACCTCTCTCGATAATGAGGATGCGCTTACCAGTGGGAGCAAGAGCATAAGCTACAGTGCCGCCACCTGCACCCGCACCGATAATGATTACATCGTAGTGATTCATGTCCATGTTTAATAAAGTCTTACTATTCTTTACTTTAAACTGCTGATTAGCGTGCAGACTTAGCAAATATAGTCATTACAAAAGAATTAACCGAATTTAATCATGACTAGCAATATCATTTCCGTATCTTTAACTGCCGTCACATCAGTTATTTTAAAGAATTTTGTCAACTGAGAGACCAACAGTTAAAGTACAAACCACCTCGGCTAAAGTCGTGTCTAGCTGGGCGGAGTAATCTCTGACTTTTTCCGACTTTGTAGCCGACAAAACTGCCGACTTTCTCCGACAGACAAACTTCAGAGACCAATATACGCTGTATTTTAAGCAAAAAGATCTAGTTTTTGGGAGCAAGATTAATGTATCAACCAACAATGGATTTGGCGGGAGAAGTCTGTTTTTGCCCTAACTTTTGGCAGACGAAACACAGAATCGATTATTTGATTGATGGATATTTGAGTCATGAGGAATTGGGCGATCGCTTGGAGGATTTGCCTCGCCAATTTAAAGATCCCCAACCCAGAAAATGGGCAAGCATAAATTGGCAAGATATCAATCCAGAACAAGTCATCGGTCTTGAACTGGATATTTTTTTGCTGATTATTAAAGGCGCGTCCAACACCGAAGCACCGATTAAGGAATATACCCAAACTAGTAGACAATATCTAGAACCAATTCATCCCAATATGGCAAGATTCGTTGGCGGAACAGTCGGAGGGAACGGCAAAATTATTGAATTAGGTTTATGGGAAAAAGAGGAGCGTCAGCATACCCCAGCATTATGTAAAATTTATCAACAGCTCGCAAATCATAAGGTTTCCCCTGTCACACGAACAGCCAAAAGCTATCAGCCTAGAATCAACCCATATCAAGACTTATATTGTCATGGGCTGCATCGAATAGTTACAGAATATAGTGCGGTTTGTTTATATCTATGGCTAATGTCTCAGACTACAGGAGTACTTCAGCAGGTACTAGGAGAATTACTAAAGGATGAAATCAATCATCTAAGCAAATTTTGGGGAATGGGAATGTGGTTATATCCTAACGGAGCAGAACAATTGATTCGCTATCTTCTTAGCCAAATTAATACCATCTTACCTGTATCCTGTGAATCAGAATCAAAAAATGAATCTAATCTCAAAGCGACTTGTCAACGCATGATGTCGGTTCTATCTTGGCAATCGTGGACAGTATTATCAAAAGGAGAATTGATTTACACTTTTATTTGGATTTTAAAACGTATGTGGCAGTGGAGTAGTCAGTTAACCCCAGAGTATTTACACTCTTATTGTGCAACCTCCGAATTTTTTGGGAATAATGATGTTGAATATCATCAGCCTGAAATAATTATTTTATAAGCACTAATCACCACCAATTGAGGTTCAATCGTCCCTAATTAATCATAATGTCTATGACAGCCCAGCTAGCAACCAGTATTTTTTCCGAAATTAATCGTGCTAATCTGCCTCAGCACGTTGCTGTAATTATGGATGGCAATGGTCGTTGGGCAAAACAAAGAGGTTTACCGCGCATTGAAGGACATCGTCGCGGTGCGACTGCTCTCAAAGAAATGCTTCGCTTTTGTAAAGACTTGGGCATTAAAACTCTGACAGCTTATGCTTTTTCTACTGAAAATTGGAGTCGTCCGATAGGAGAAGTTAACTTCTTGATGACTTTATTTGAACAGCTGTTGCGAAAAGAACTGAAAGAAATGGAAGAGGAAGAAGTGTGCATCAATTTTATTGGTGACCTCAATCCTTTACCTCAGTCTTTGCAACAGGAAATGCAGCGTTCAATGGAGCGTACAAGAGAGAATCAAGGAGTTTTCTTTAATGTGGCGATTAATTATGGTAGTCGTAAGGAAATGATTCAGGCTTGTCGTGCGATCGCCCACAAAGTCCAGCAGGGAGAATTGGCGGCAAATGCTATTGATGAAGCTGACATTACGCAACATCTTTACACTGCGGCGAGTCCCGATCCAGATTTGTTGATTCGTACCAGTGGGGAAATGCGCCTAAGCAATTTCTTGTTATGGCAATTGGCCTATACGGAGATTTATGTCACGGATACACTCTGGCCTGATTTTAATAATCAACAATTTGAGCAAGCTCTCCGAACTTTTCAACAGCGCGATCGCCGTTTTGGTCAAGTAAAATAATTAAATGTTTTTGGCTCAAGATAATAATGGCAGCAACAACCAAAGCGATCGCCGTCTCCTTACTTAGTGGTGTTTTGATGGGCTTAGCCCCCGCACCTACAAACGCTTGGTATTTTGCCTGGGTCGCTTTCGCTCCTTTGTGGTTTTTGGTCAGACAACAAAAAACTCTCAGAAGAAAAATAATTCTGGCTCTGGCTTGGGGGCTGGGATATTATGGTCTAGCATTATTTTGGATTACGGGGGTTCATCCCATGACCTGGATGGGGGTGCCTTGGTTAGCTAGTTTATTAATTGCCATTTTTTGCTGGTTGTTTATTAGCTTGTGGGGTACAACTGTCGCTGTTAGCTGGTCAGTCTTGTTTGTTTTGATTACGAGAAAAATTGATCATCCGAATATTTATAGCAGTTTTACTCAGGTCTTAATTGGAGTTACCTTATGGTGTGGCTTGGAAACCTTATGGAGTTTGACCCCACTGTGGTGGTCGACTATCGCTTATACCCAAAGTCCTGCTAATTTAACTATTTTGCAGTTAGGAAAATTATCAGGAGTTAATACTATTACAGCGCTAATTATTGCTGTTAACGGATTGTTAGCCGAAAGTCTATTAATTTGGCAGCATCAACAAAATTTAAAGCGGAAAGTATTACTGATTGCTTCGCCGCTAATAGTATTTTTGATGGGTCATGTAATAGGCTACTATTTGGAGCAAGTTCCCATAGCAAAAGATAATTTATCACCAATAAAAGTTGGTATTATTCAGGGCAATATCCCTAACGAAATCAAGCTCTTTTCTTCAGGATGGCAAAGGGCGATCGCTGGTTATACTTCTGGCTATCGCCGACTGGCTCAGCAAGGAGTAGATGTGGTGTTGACTCCTGAAACTGCATTACCTTTTTATTGGGGGGATATCATTGATGGTTCAAGTTTTTATCAGGCGGTAATTACCGAAAAAGTGACTACTTGGGTTGGTGCCAATGGTCAAGCGGGGAATAGTTACACTAATAGTCTATTTACTTTAACTGGAGAGGGTCAAACTTATAGTCGTTACGATAAATATAAGCTAGTTCCTTTAGGGGAATATATTCCCTTTGAGTCGATTTTAGGTAATTTTATTGACCGTCTCTCACCCTTAGAAGCTCACTTAGCACCAGGGAAATGGAATCAAATCTTTGATACTCCTTTTGGTCGAGCAATTGTAGCTATTTGCTATGAATCGGCATTTCCCCAGCATTTTCAGCGTCAAGCTCAAGCGGGGGGCGAATTTATTATTACGGCATCAAACAATGCTCATTATAGTCCTGCAATGCCTGGTCAACACCATGCCCTTGATGTGATGCGAGCTATTGAAAGCGATCGCTGGGCAGCTAGAGCAACTAATACGGGATATTCGGCGATCGTCGATCCTCATGGCAAGACATTATGGATTTCCGATCTTAATCAGTACGCAATTCATGCTCATACTATCTATCGTCGTCAACATCAAACATTATACGTGCGTTGGGGAGACTGGTTACTGCCAACACTGCTCTTGTTTAGTGTAATATCAAGGTCGACTTTAGCTAAGTAGGAGGGTGTTGATGAGTGCGTAATGCTATCGAGCATTTCTTGATCTATTGAGATAGGTTTTTTATTTTAAGGGCTAATAGCTACGAACTAACAGGTTTTCAACAAAGCTACTTCACATTAAGCGTATTATCCTATTGATTACTAGGGACTGGTTGAGATAGATTTTGCAAAAGGGGAGTAACTATATTGTTGTAAATTTGATCGACGCTGTTGACTAGCACCTGAGTATCGACGTTTGCAGTTGGATTGGGAGTTGGATTAGGAGTTGGGTTAGTATTTGCAGTTCCTTGATTAACACTATTACTTGCTGTGTTACTGGGAGTGTTGCTATTAGAAGGAGTACCAGAAATAGGACTAGGATTAGAAGCACTACTAGAGTAAGTATTGTTAGTCACCCCTGTGTTACCACTAAGATAGAGATGATCGATCATTGCTCCTTGATGGACTCTTTTGGTAATTTGCCAGCCAGGATTCAGGATAATTTTCATTGCACCATCGCTCATCCCATTGGTGCTACCAATCTCAATGTCAGGTTTAGCAGGATCTTTATGATACGCCATCAACTTCAGTTCTCCTCCCTGGGGAACAATTTTGATAACGCGGGCAACTCGATCATCTTTACCGTTGAGTCGTAAAGTATAGCCATTAGTATTAAAAACGCGGCGACAGCTATCAGTATGGTCGAAATCCAGTAATAATAAGTCTACAGTAACGGGAGCAACACCTGATTCATTCCAGCACTGTTTTTCCCCAGGAATCTGTTCGATAATTTCGAGGCGATGTTCTTGATAACCAAAAGGTACTGCTACTACGGTAAAGTCTTCTTGACTTACCTGTTGTTCTGCAAAAGAAACAGCTTTAGCTTGGGGAGCAGACAGAAAGGCGGTACTAGCGATCGCGGATAAAGTTAATAATAATGACTGGCAACGTTTATAAGATTTCATTTTAAGTAAGCCTCGATATTGGGTAATTGCTTACTAAATTAATAGGCATGAAAGCTAATTCTTATGCAGTTAATAGTTAAAAGTAACTAGTTCAGAGTAAATCACCATTTAATTTGTAAATATCCGCGATCTCTATTAGCTAATTCTTCTTCGGTTAACCAATCGACTTGTTTATAGGTACCAAATAAGTGATCCCACCAGTCTACGGCTAAGCCAAAATTGTGTTCCCACTGGTTATATTTATGATGGACATAGTGGACGGGCATTTTTAACCAAACACATTTAACGGGATTTTCATGTTGTAGCTGATGAGCATAAGCGGAAAAAGCAGCATAGACTAAACTTCCTGCAAAGAAACTCACTCCTACAGGAATTGAGATTAAAAAAGCCAAAAAGCTTAAAGGCAGAACCATCGAATAGTCTTTAAACTCTAGTAACATGCCATTGGCAGTATTTTCTCGGTGATGTTCGTAGTGAGGCACAATCTCCCGACCAAAATGAGGCAAGATGTGCATTAGGCGATGTAGCCAGTATTCAACAAAGCTGGCAAAGATAAACGCCGTAATAAAAATAGCAACTAGCAACATTTAAATTTATCAATTAAGGATAATAATACATGTTAAGGATTATAGACAGGGACTCAACACTATTCTCAGCCCCTATTGTCTCAGGAGGCTCTTACTTTAAACATCTAACATTATATTGCATCAGCAACTGCCCATTCCCAAGGTTAAAAGTCTGATTCGTCCGCTCAAAAAATCTTTATTTTTAGGAATAATTAAATGAGTAGCGAGTGCCCTAATGTAAGCTCTGATTGTTATTAATGAAGATTCATAGTCTTGAAAATATAAGAATATTAACATTAAAGTATATTCCTCGTAATACTAAATCTGAGAGACTTCATCAATCAAATTAGTCAGGTTATTGCCATCAACTTAGTCTCCGCCGAAAATTTATGAATACTCTAGAATCTGCTACAGCCTACTATATAGATCCTAAAAATGGTAGTGATAATAATCCTGGGACATTTGATCGCCCCTTTAGCTCGATTCAACAAGGGATTGATGTAGCAGGGGAAACTGAAAATGATAGTAATCAGATTTATCTTAAGGGTGGCACGTATAATCTAACTGAAGCTATTGAAATAGATCGCTACAGTGGTGAAGAAGATGCTTTTTTAACGATCCAAGCTTTACCAGGAGAGGAAGTGATTCTCGATGGTAGTCAAGTGGATTCTTCAGGGGGTTTGATTAATATCAGAAATGTGCGGCGGGTTAATATCATCGGCTTAGAAGTTCGTAATGCCCCCAGTCATGGGATTGAGGTAGTTAACGGAAAGTATATTAGTATCGTTGATAATTTGATTCACCACACTCAAGGAATGGGAATTAGAGTGCGGGGTTATTTGGGAGGAGATTTAACCTACGAAGCCGATAGCACCGTGCAAAGTTCTGATGTGGTGATTGACAACAACGAAGTTTATCTGACTAACCTCAGTAATAGTGGCGATAATAAAGGTCTAGATAATTGGGGGGCGGGAATTCAGGCTTGGAATGCGGATGATGTCACCATTATTAATAATACAGTTGGCAGCAACTATGGCGAGGGTATTAGTTTAAATTTAGTTGATGATGGAATAGTTGCTAATAATGTTGTCTACGATAGTTTTAGCGTACAGATATATCTAGATAACGCTACCGATAGTATTGTCGAAAATAATTTTATTTACAGTACAGGCGATCGCCTTTTTGATCGTGGGAATCGCTCGGCTTATGGTATCGCCTTAGCTAATGAAATTTACAATATTAGTGACCCTAAGAGATTTTATTTAGATGATAATTTGATTCAGCATAATGTCATCGTAGGCGCAGATACGGGAATTATTTATGGTACTTGGGCGGGAATTCACCAAGATGAAGTTACTAGTAATCCTCAAGGGTTGAGGAATAGTACTATCAGCCGCAATACAGTCTATGGTTCAGAATCTTATAGCATTAATTTTGATGCTGATCCTAATCATGAGAATGTCACTATCTCTGATAATATTTTCTATCAAGAATCAGAGTTTGATTTAAGCCAAATTGATAGTTTTACCGGGTTAAATTTTCGTAGCAATCTTTGGTTTGGGGGCGATACAGGGGATGCTACAAGCTCCAGTGATATTAGAGCCGATCCTTTATTGGTTAATCCTGGAGGTACAGAGATTACTGATTATCAGTTGCAGATTAACTCTCCAGCTATTGATGTTTTAACTGGCGATCGCAATTACGAAATTTC
>JBCDEP010000223.1:0-7676 GCA_039179675.1 Cyanobacteria bacterium P01_G01_bin.67 | reverse complement strand
GATCGCATCACATAAATCTTTGGCTCAAGAAGCGGATAAAACGACCGATATGATTGAGTCTTATGGCAAGGCGATCGGCAATATCCAGCAAAATTTAGCAGGGGAAGATCGGGATGTTGATGAGCTTTTAGAAAGCAGGGGAGTCCTAAAAGATACAGCTACGCATAAGGGAGCAGAGGAGCAGGGAAAGAATAACCTGTTACCCGTTACCTGCCCTTCGGGAGCGGAGCATTCCCTTGCGCCTGTCGGCGACGCGGGGTCTCCGCTTTACCCGTTACCCATTACCCCAACCAAACAGCAGAAGTCTAGTGAGGTAGAAGAGTGGTTATCCCAGTGGTTGAGTAGTAAATTGCAGATTCCCTTGGAGAAAATCGATCGCGCTAAAGCATTTGCCGACTATGGTATTGATTCGGTGATGGCGGTGGAATTGGCACAGGATTTGGAAGAGTGGTTGCCTGACGATCTGGAAATTGAACCTACTTTAGCTTGGAATTTCCCCAGCATCGAAGCGTTGGCGGGATATTTGACAGGGGAGCAGAGGAGCAGAGGGAGCAGAAGAGTAGAAGAAAAAACTGTTACCCGTTACCCTGATTCGAGCGTTCCCTTGCGCCAAAGGCGACGCGGGGTCTCGAATCTACCCGTTATCCCTGATAACGAAGACAAATCAAAAATACATAAACAGGATATAGACAAGTTATCAGAAGATGAGTTGGCGCGATCGCTTTTGGAAGAAATTGCCTTAGCGAAGGAGAGAGATAATTAGTGAGCAGTATGGATTATCAACAACTTCTGAAAGATGCCCTGGTAGAAATGCGAAAGATGCGCTCTAAGCTAGAGTCTTTGGAGCAAGAAAAATATGAAGCGATCGCTGTCATTGGCATGGATTGTCGCTTTCCTGGTGGGGCAGATAATCCCGATGCTTATTGGGAGATGTTGAAAAGTGGGGTTGATGGCATTGTAGAAGTGCCTCCCTCTAGGTGGAATATCGATGAGTATTTTGATGATAATCCCGATGCGCCAGGAAAAATGTATACCCGTTATGGTGGGTTTATTGATGATGTGGACAAGTTCGATCCGCAGTTTTTTGGTATTTCCCCCAGAGAAGCAGCAGCGATCGATCCGCAGCAAAGATTGTTGTTGGAAGTTACTCACAATGCTTTGGAAAATGCTGGACAATCTACAGCTAAATTAAAAGGTAGCAAAACAGGTGTATATATCGGGCAGTGTTTTGATGATTATTCCCATCGCACCACAAATTCAGGAGATCCCACGCGCATTGATGCTTTTAATAGTTTGGGTAACACCAGCAGCATTACCGCAGGCAGAATTGCTTATGTGCTGGGCTTACAGGGGGCTACTCTACAGTTAAATACTACCTGTTCTTCTTCTTTGGTGGCGGTACATTTAGCCTGTCAAAGTTTGCGGAATAAAGAAAGTAATCTGGCGATCGCAGGGGGGGTCAATTTGATGCTTTCTCCTGAAGTTACCATCGGCTTTTGTCGTCTTAAGGCTCTATCTTCCGACGGACATTGTAAGACTTTTGATGCTAGTGCCGACGGTTATGTAAGGGGAGAAGGCTGCGGTGTTGTAATTTTAAAAAGACTAAGTGATGCGATCGCCGATAATGATAATATCTTAGCTGTAATTAAAGGCTCGGCAGTCAATCACGACGGAGCAAGTAACGGTTTAACTGCCCCTAATGGTAATGCTCAAGAAACAGTAATTAGGGAAGCACTAGCTAACGCTAGGGTAAAGCCTGAAGATGTTAGTTACATTGAAGCTCACGGCACGGGTACATCTTTAGGCGATCCAATTGAAGTTTCGGCATTAAATAAAGTATTTGGGCGCGATAGAGATAATAAACTAAAGATTGGCTCTGTTAAAACCAATTTCGGTCATTTAGAATCGGCTGCGGGAGTAGCGGGCTTAATTAAAGTAATTTTAGCTCTGAAACATCAAGCTATACCACCCCATCTTAATTATAAAGATCCTAATCCCTATATTCCTTGGGATAAAGTAAATATTGAAGTCAATAACTCTCTTACTGAATATGATCGAGATAACCTAATTGCGGGTGTTAGCTCTTTTGGAATGAGTGGTACTAATGCTCATGTTGTTTTGGGTAAGGCAGAGGAGCAGGGGGACGCGAGAGCAGGGGAAGCAGGGGAGCAAAATCTACATTTGCTAACTTTATCGGCTAAAAGCGAAACAGCGTTACAAGATTTAGTAAGACAATATCAACAATATTTTTCCTCCTTTGCTTCCTTAAAAGATATTTGTTACACGTCTAGTATCGGGCGATCGCATTATAAGCATCGTTTGGCAATAACTGCCCAGTCAATTGATGATTTACAGCAAAAACTGATGGTAGGGGCGAATGGTATTCGCCCAGTTGTTAACAATAATAATAAAATCGCGTTTCTCTTTACAGGACAAGGATCGCAGTATGTTGGGATGGGACAAGAATTATACGAAACCGAACCTGTATTTAGAGAGAATTGCGATCGCTGTTTCCAAATCCTAGAACAATACTTAGATGTTTCGTTAAAGGATATTATTTTTGGTGAAGGCAGCCCTAAAGGATTAGCTCCGCTCCGCTCCGCGTCAGGGCAACAATCAACCATCAACAATCAGCAATTAACAATCAACGAAACTCAATATACTCAACCCGCACTGTTTACTATTGAATACGCCTTAGCTCAACTATGGATGTCTTGGGATGTAAAACCCAGTGCAGTTATGGGGCATAGTATCGGCGAATATGTAGCTGCGACTGTTGCGGGAGTATTCAATTTAGAGGATGCTTTAAAGTTAGTGGCTGCAAGGGGTAGATTGATGCAGGAGTTACCGAGTAATGGCTCGATGGTATCGATTTTAGGGGATTTGGAGTTAGTAAATAATTTAATTGAACCTTATCAAAAACAAGTATGTATTGCTGCAATTAATGGAGATAAAAGTATTGTTATTTCTGGAGAAGATCGGGCGATCTTCTTGATTATTAAGCAGTTGGAAAATGACGATATTAAACACAAGCAATTAAATGTTTCTCGTGCTTTTCATTCGCCTTTAATGCAGCCAATGTTAGCAGAGTTTCAGGTGGTTGCAGAGGAAATTAATTATTATCAACCTCAGTTAGATATTGTGGCAAATGTAACAGGAGATTTTATTAACTCGGAAATTGCTACTGCTGATTATTGGTGTCAGCAAGTTGTTAGTCCTGTTTTGTTTGCTGATAGTATGCGAGTTTTGGATGGGGTTGATTATCAGATATTTATTGAGTGTGGAAGCAAGCCTATTTTGTTGGGAATGGGGCGTTTTTGTTTGGAGGAAGAGCAGGGGAGTAAGGGAGTAGGACAGCAGGAAAACAGGGGAGTAGGGGAAAAATATTTATGGGTTTCGAGTTTAAAGGAGGGAGAAAGCGATCGCGAAATTCTATTGAATAGTGTGGCTAGTTTATACAGTCGTGGTGTAGATTTTGATTGGGATAGTTTTTATGGTCATGGTGATTATAATAAGGTTGTTTTACCGACTTATCCTTTTCAAAAGCAAAGCTATTGGATTGATGTTAAGCCAGTAAATATTGTTAGTAAAAATAATGTTAATCCTTTATTAGGTCATAGGTTAAATATTGCTCGTAGTAAAAATACTGTTTTTGAGACGATAATTAGTAGCGATCGCCTTTATTTTATCCAAGATCATCAAGTTTTTAATACGGCTATTATGCCCGCAGCAGGTTTTATTGAAATGGCTCTTAGTGCGGGCAAAGAGATTTTAGATTATGAGTATTTAGCTATTGACAAGCTTACTATCCAGCAGCCTTTAATTATTACAGAATTAGATACGGTAGTTCAGTTAATTATTAATCCAGAAGATAGTTATGGTTTTGAGATAGTTAGTCTGGCAAAAAATGACTGGATTGTTCACGCCACAGGAAATATTCAAGAAGAAGCTGTATTTGAAGATGAAGACAGTAACTTACTGACAGAATTACAGCACAAGTGTAGCCAAAAGATTGATGTTACTAACTACTATGAAGAATTAGCAGACAAAGGTTTAATTTATGGTAGTTCTTTTCAGGCGATCGCCGAGCTATGGCAAAACAATAATAATGCTCTAGCTAAAATAAAACTGCCACTGGAGTTATTACCCGTCACCGATAATTATCAATTACATCCTGTTATCTTAGATGGTTGTTTACAGGCGATCGCCTGTACTTTGAGTGAAGCAGAAACAGAAGTGTATTTGCCTGCCAGTTTAGAACGGTTTGTCTTTAGTAAGCAGATAACAGATTACAGTCAAGATTATTGGGGCTGGGTTGAATTAAAGCAAGAAAATAATAACTATCTAGTCGATGTTTCTTTACTAGATAGTAGCGGTAAAGTAATTGCAAAAATAGACAATTTACTTTTAAGAAAAGCCAATATTCAATCGATTGTTAATAATCAGCAAAATAATTTTGATAACTGGTTATATGAAATCAAATGGCAGCAAGAAAATTTACTTACCCTTAGTTCTAATATTGAAGTCGATCTAGTAGCTCTTAAAAATAATGTTGTAGACTCAATAGATAAAACAGAAGAGTATAGAAATAACGATCATCTTGTACCTGAGTTAGAAAATCTTAGTTTAGCTTATGTATTCCAAGCCTTTAATAATTTAGGTTTGCAGTTAAGACTAGGAGATTCATTTACTACTGAAGAGTTAATTAGTAAATATCAAATTATTCCGACACAACAAAAACTGTTTATTCGTTTACTAGAAATATTAGCAGCAGAAAATATTTTAACCAAACAGGATAATACTTGGGATGTGGTTCATCCTGTAGGAAAGGTAAATTTAGATTTAAAGTTAAATAAATTAAGACAGCATTCCGAAATTAGCGCAGAATTAAATTTATTAACTAACTGTGGTTCGCAACTTGATCGCATTTTACAAGGAAAAACAGATCCGTTGGATATTCTTTTCCCTCAAGGAAATATATCAGCTTTAACTAATCTCTACCAAAACTCTCCCCAGGCAATTTTTTTCAATAACCTAGTTAAGAATACTGTTACCGAACTAATTAATGACAAACCACAAAATAAAAAATTAAAAATATTAGAAATTGGTGCGGGTACTGGAAGCACAACTGCTTATTTATTGCCAGAGTTAAGCGGTAAAAATATTGAATATACTTTTAGCGATATCTCGCCTTTATTTATTAGTAAAGCTCAAGAAAAGTTTAGTGATTACGATTTTATTGATTATCAAATATTAGATATCGAACAAGAGCAAGATTTAGAAGAATACGATTTAATTATTGCTATTAATGTTATCCATGCCACAGAAAACTTAAAAGCAACTACTAATAATATTCGACAGTTGCTAAAGCATAAAGGTTTACTCTTATTGGCAGAAGGTACGCAGCCATTATATTGGGTAGATTTAATATTTGGCTTAACAGAGGGTTGGTGGAGATTTAACGATAACCGCTTATCAAATCATCATCCTTTAATTACAGCAGAACAGTGGGAAGCATTATTACAAAATAATGGATTTAGTCAAGCATTAACCATTAATGATTATGTCGATAGTCAAGGGGTTATTTTAGGGCAGAAAAATCATGTAGGGGCGCAAGTAGGGGCGCAAGGCTTGCGCCCAGTAGAGGAAGATCGGAGAAAATGTAATGTTTGGTTGTTGCTAGGTAATAATAAGATAGATAGTCAAAGTTTAAGTGATATTTTAGATAGGCAAGAAAGGGATTATTGCTTTGTTAATTTGGGAGAGAGTTATCAGCAATTAGAAGAAGATAGATTTGTAGTTAATTTAGAATCATCACAAGATAGCGCAAGACTATTTGGAGAATTACAAGATAAGTATTCTAGTTTTGAAAAAATAGTTTATTTTTGTGAATCTGAAGATCTAGAAACAGATAATATTGATCGCCTGGCTCAAAAAGCTACACAACCTATTCTTAACTTAGTTCAAACTATAGTTAAAAATAATATCAGTATTGATCGCTTAGTCTTGATTACTCAGGGGGCGATTAGTACCCATAATTCAGAACAACTAACAGGATTAATGCAATCGACAGTTTGGGGCATGGGCAAAGCGATCGCCTTAGAACATCCAGAATTAAACTGTACTCTAATTGATTTAGATCCAGAAATGAATATCGAAAATCAATTAGAAAATTTAGTAGCAGAAATCTCTAGTAAAACAACTGAAAGGGAAATAGCTTTTAGAGATAATCAACGTTGCTTTCCTAGATTAGATAAATATCAACAGCCACAATTGTTAAATAGCAGTCAGCCTAGTTACTTAACAGTTAATAATCCTGGCTCTTTGGATAATTTAACTCTTCAACCAATTACCAAAAAGCAACTAGGTAACCAACAAGTAGAAATAAAAATAAAAGCAACTGGTTTAAACTTTCGCGATGTTTTGATTGCGCTCGATTTATATCCTGGTAATAATAAAACCTTGGGATGTGAATGTGCGGGGGAAGTAGTTTCAGTTGGGAACAAAGTTAGCGAGCTTCAGGTGGGAGATAAGGTTATAGCCATTGCCCCTAATACTTTTGGTGAATCTGTCATTATAGAGCGATCGCTATTAGCAAAATTCCCCGATTATCTCAGCTTCACCGATGCTGCTACCATCCCCGTAACTTTCCTCACTGCTTACTATACCCTTTGCCATCTAGGAAAAATATCAGCAGGTAAACGAGTATTAATCCACGCTGCTGCTGGAGGAGTAGGGCAAGCTGCAATCCAGTTAGCGCAACAAGCTGGTGCGGAAATATTCGCGACGGCATCTCTTGGTAAATGGGATTATCTAAAATCTCTGGGAGTCAAACACATTATGAACTCCCGCAGTCTTGATTTTGCTGAAGAGGTTAACAATATTACCAATGGAGAAGGGGTAGATATCATTCTCAATTCCCTATCGGGGGATTTTATTCCTGCTAGCCTATCGGTATTAAAAGAAGATGGCTGTTTTCTAGAAATTGGCAAATTAGATATTTGGGATGAAACTCAAGTACATCAGCAACTACCCAATGCAGAATATCACATCATCGACATGGTGCAGTTATGCCAACAGCAACCAGATTTAATTCAATCGATGCTGTCGGAATTGATGGCAAAATTTGATAGCCGAGAATTACAACCATTACCAAAAAAAGTATTCCCTCTCGCCCAAGCAAAATCAGCTTTTCGCTATCTCCAACAAGCCAAACATATCGGCAAAATCGTCATTACTCCAGAGTTAACCCTTGATGAAAATGGAAGCTATCTAATAACAGGTGGCTTGGGTGGTTTAGGTATCCTAACCGCCCAATGGTTAGCCGAAAAAGGCGCAAGAAATTTGATTTTGTTAGGCAGAAGCCAACCCTCAACCTACGCCCAAGTAGAAATAGCCAAACTACAGCAACAGGGCATAAATATCGATGTCATCCAAACCGACATCACCAATTACAATTCCCTAAAACAGATTTTCGCATCCCGAAATCTAATCACCTCCTCCTCCTCCCCTGCTCCCTCTGCCCCCTTCGCTCCCCTACGGGGTGTAATCCACGCTGCGGGAATGCTTGATGATAGTGCCATCCAAAACATGACTTGGTCACAAATGGAGCGGGTTTTACAGCCTAAAGTTACTGGTGCATGGAATCTGCACAATTTAACCAAAGATATTAGCCT
>JBCDEP010000090.1:0-24985 GCA_039179675.1 Cyanobacteria bacterium P01_G01_bin.67 | reverse complement strand
TGACAATCGATAAGCAGCGTTTTGCAAGTCAACCTGGTAAATAGAGGGGAAAAACATGCTGCATCGCTTCAAACCTATTATCAATTACCTATTTAGTATTGATTATAATCAATACTAATAATTGAATTAATTCAATTTAAGCCATACTTTGAATGATAAAGTCAAAATAAGGAGCAGCTTCTTGAGCATCTTCTTTACTGAGAAGATCTATGGAAGCATTTCTTAAGCAGCGAATCGCATCAACCATTCCTGGCACAGGAACTTCAAGGGAATTATACATTTCTCTGACACCAATTAAACCCGATTTTTCAATGGGGTCTTTGTCTCCCGCCATGACACCATAGGTTACAAGACGCAAATACCAGCCAAAATCTCTAAGACATTGATTGTATTGCTTTTGGGATGAGGCATTTCCGCCAGCAGAACGATATTCAGGATGCATCTTAAACAATGCTTTTCCTGCCTGATCAACGATTTTCTTTTCGTTGTTTGCCAGAGTTTCGGCAATGCGTACTCGCTTTTCGCCTGTGGTTAAAAAGTTTTTAATTCCTTCTAGTTCACCGCTACTTGGGTAGCGCAGTTCGTCATCTGCTTTAAGAATGACTTGACTAACTATGCTCATAATATCTGAATCAGTTTAATTAACTTTAATAATCTTAGTATCTCAATCAAGAGAGATCATTGACGAGGGGAAATGCTAGGTTATCCCAGCTACATAGGGCATAGCCCTATCGTGCAGCTCGCCGAATATCTGGCAAAAGCCTTTAACGACGATTGGCAAAGCTTTGCCTTGCTTGCCTTGGTTTCTCTCTCGTGTTGGCAATATCTTGCCATTCCTTAGTAGACAAAGGTTGTTCTACTAAATCAATCTTAAAAATTGCGATCGCAGCTTGAGTTAAGCTTTCAATTATTTTAGCAGTGAGAATGTCATCAGGGTATTGGATTGACGTAGCTTTTGAAGCAGAAATCACTTCTAATAGATTTTGAGTCAACTCGGTGTTAAATACCTGATGGTAAAGCTGATGATCGGTATTTAACATCATTGAACCATGCTGCAAAACCGTTTTCCCCCGACGTAGCTGAGCGCTACCAATCATTTTTGCCCCCTCAGCTGTAACCAAATCTGCTTCTGTAGCAGTAGCAAAACAATTCTGATGCTGAATATATTCCTTACTAGCTATGCCATAGTTTAAATTGACGCCAAGCGATCGCCAGCCCCTGATTAAGAATTGACATATTTGTTTATATACTGCCAAACGTTTTCCAGGAGGAATAGAAGTTACCACAGCATAGGTCAGATCTCCCTGGTGCAATACAGCCCTCCCGCCAGTAGGACGACGCACGATATTTAGAGGTTGACCTTTCCAAGTCAAGTCTTGCCAAAAGTCGGGATATTCCCGCTGATGAAAACCTAAAGAGATGGTAGCGGGGTGCCAAGTATAGAATCGCAGGATTGGAGGATGTTGCTTTTGACAGTGTAGTTCCAAAAAATAGCGATCAATTGCCATCTGCATCTCTCCCGATGCTTTGATTGGCGGTATATAACGCCAGGTAGTGTTCATTAATTAGTTATCTAGTTATTAGCTTAGATTGGCTTAAAAATTCTGCGTCATGAATCAGCATCTATGATAATGGAACTAATATTTAAACTTATGTCTATTACTCAATTACATAAGAACAATACCGTACTGTTATTTTTTATACGATTAAGGGAATCATAGCTGTATAGAAAATTAATATAAAATAACTTTTGCTTAAGAATATGGCGGCGAAAATAACATATCTTGTAATAGAAGATTTTAATCAACGAGTTGATTTTACTCACCACAGTTCTGAATGTAAGATCAACGCTCTAGTATTTAGAAAAGGCAATACTTTTTTCCTCCAGGAAATCAAACAAGTGTTAGACACCTGTAATAAATACACAAGCTTCGATATTAATACTTTAATTGTCAAGGGAGAATCTGACTTGACTATTTGGATTGAAGAGAAGTCTCAAAGACCTAATACTCAAAATACCCTGGCTACAGCAACAACTCAGCCAAATTCCCAGTCTCTTCCCACCAAGACAGTAACGAAAAGATATCGCGGTCAAGTATACGAAGAAAAAATAGTAGATTGTTTGGCAATCCAGCAAAATCAGCCAGATCGCTCTCGACGTAAGTATCGAGGGCGATATATTGATTAAATAGTAATGAGGACGTTGCAGAATCCTGGTATATTTCATCTTTCATCTTTCATCTTTGAGCGTAATTTCTTCGGCGATCTTGTCTGAATTAGTCAGATTGAGCGGGATTTTGCTATTAGTTTCCTTAGCAAGGATAGAGCTTGAGTCAGATGCTTCAGCTTGATGATTAAACTGAGCTGCTATCTTATCTCGTTGGTTGATTAAATAAATACTTACTATGGTCAGACACACCCCAAGGGACTGAAGATTGCTTAAAACTTCTGAAAGTAAAATCGTCCCGAATAATAGCGCAAAGATCGGTGTGAGAAAAGTCAAGGCACTTAAGCTAGTTAAGTTACCCTTAGATGCCAAGTAAAAGAAGATGCCATAAGCGATCGCACTACCAAATACAGTAGCGTATCCTAATGCTAACCAACCTTCTATAGTCAGACTCTGCCACTGTTGAGATTCCTGTAAAATAGACAAACCAAATAGGGGTAACCCACCGAAGATCATATGCCAACCCGTGGCAACTACAGGGTCAACATGTCGGCTAACAAAAGGAACCATCACTGTTCCCACTGCCATCGACAAAGAAGCCAGCAACATCAACCACTCTCCATTCTCAAATAAACCTAGCCAGTTTAGATTTACCGCTGCGATGTCCCCTGAAAATAGACTATAAATCCAGCGATCTGGTACCCCAATTAAGCTAATTCCGATCACGCCGATACCTAAGCCTAACCATCCCCATAAGCCAATAATTTCCCCAAATAGTAAGCTGGAAAGGAGTGCCACCGCCAAGGGTTGAGAATCAATCATCACTGAACCTAAGCCAGCACCAGTTTTGACTATTCCTTGAGCCAAAAAACCCTGAAACATCGCCCCATCGATCAGGGCAAAAGCTAAGATCCATAACCACCCCTGCCAAGTTTTAGGCTGAGGTAACTTTAAGATTGCAGCTACTATCAGAACCAGAATTCCCGCAGGTACAAGTCTAAAACCTGCCATAAACCAGGGAGTAGTATAGGGAATAACTCCTTTCATCGCTACCATTGCTGTCCCCCACAAAAAGAAGGGCGCAATTAGAAGTAAGGCTCTAGTCAGGGATGAATTGTTAGGAGAACTAAGTTGCATGAAATTTGGGTTAACAGACTGCTTGTATATGAGTTTACTCAAATTCCCCAATAATTTGTACTTTTGTTAAGCAAATCAATGTCCAAAAGATGGCAGTTAGATTAATTTGCCTCACCTAGATTTAAAAAGTCTTGAATTAAATTCCAGATTTCTGTGTGAACATCATTTAAACCATGATCGCTATCCAGTTCAATGAGCTTAACGAGGGAGTGTTGCTGGACATAGTCTCGACTAACTTGAATCGGCACCACATCATCATTACAACCGTGAATAATTAGCGTGTTGAGCGATCGCTTTAACCCAGACAAAGGATAGTTATCTGCATCTTGTAAGAATTGATAGTGCAAGGAAATTTCTCGCCCTGCGCCGTAATGATAAATCGCTAAAAATCCAGAATCCCGCCACTGTTGGATTTGTTCAGGTGATAGCCGACCATACCAGCTATTAGGAAAGCCAAAAGCAGGTGCTAACAAAACTAAGTTGTTGACCTGATGTTGTTGTTGAGCAACCCATGCAGATGTCAAGGCTCCAAAGCTAGAACCAATCAGGGTAACTGGAATATTGGAGTCAGGGAAAGCGGCAATAGTTTGTTTAATTTGCCTGGTCAGAGTAAGACTGGTAAATCCTTCTTGATTAAGATCCAATACCTTTAACTGAAGATTTTGAGCAGCAAAGCGATCGCGCAGATATTGAGCTTTGCTTGATTGGGGACTAGAGGCAAAACCATGAAGATAAATATAGGCTGTCATATTTTAGAATTATTTTAGAGTCAATGTCCGAACATTAATCGGCAAGATCTAGCTTAAAATAGCTTGTAAATTAGGTCAGTTAATCATAATTACTGCGATCGGCAAAACTAATCTCAATATCATTATTAAAGCCTGCTTGCTTGTTATGATCTATGAATTGAGTAATCTCTTTTAATAAGATTTAAGTATCGAATCAAAGCTTAATTTAACTCAGAATATATTTCTTTTATAATTTAAGATCTGCCAATTGATAATTGTTGCTTAGCATCCACAAAATCTTCAACAGATTTAGCTTAAAACTTGATATCAAATGAAGGAAAATCTGCTTAAATCAAACCATCTATTTTAAAGAAAATCATCATAATTTAAGATCTTTATGAGTGTATGTAATAAACTTAGCTACTTTTTGCTAATATTATTTGCTAGCCTATATCAAAGCGTCGCCTTAGCAGAAGGAAGTACCCTTCAAGACAGGTTCACAGGAAATAGTTCTACTTCTATGTCCTCAATGTTAGATAGCTTTGTTGGTAACTACATGGGAGTAGAACAGTTAGGAAATTACTTGATTTCTTTAATGGTGGCAATTACCTTAGCTATGATAATTGCCTTTCATCCTCAAACCTTCGGCAAAAAAGAAGATCTCAATGAAATTGAAGCACCTAAAACCCTAATCCTATATGGCATGATCGGCTCCCTGGTAGGAGCTACTGTTGCTGATTATGTTCCTGAATTGGGGTTTATTTTTTTCGGCTTGGGCGGATTAATGCGATTTCGCACAAATACAGGAACTTCGATTCAAACTGGTCGCTTGATTCTGGTGGCTTTAATTGGTTTGTGCTGCGGTTTGAAAATGCTTTATATTGCGGTAATTTCTACTGTAGTAGCTTGGATTATCATTTATTTCCTAGAAAGAAGAACTTTATACCACATTGAAATTAAAGGTATTGATGAACAAAATTTCTCTGAGTCCATCGTGGCATATCGTCATGCACTGCAAAAACAAAAATGCAACATTATTATGGAGAAAAAAAATAGCTCAAAACATAAAGTCAGCTTTATCTTTAGTTCTCCTGCTAAGCTACGCCACGAAGGTATCGAAGATTTTTTAAATCAGACAATTGCTCCAGACTCTCGTGGTTCAATAGATTGGAGCGTGGGATATAAATAAATTACTGTAGGAACAGGGTGATTTATGATTCTACTTTTACCCCTTTCCAGAAAGCAACATAGCCTTTGATATTGTTGGCACGTTCCTTAGTTTCAGGATAGTACCAAGCGGCATCGGGGTTTTCTTGACCATCGACAACAATCGTATAGTAGCTAGCTTGACCTTTCCAGGGACAAGTAGTGTGGGTAGAACTGGCTTGAAAAAACTCTTGATTAATTGAATCTGGAGGAAAATATTGATTTCCTTCAACTACTTCTGTGCGATCGCTTTCAGCGATTACTTGACCATTCCAAATTGCTTTAGGCATTGTATTTTTTCTTAAATGACAATATAGATAATAATTCTTGATGCTGTGTAGTAATTAGGTAATTAGTCCTGACTAATCACAAAGCAATACTACCAGTTACTCCAGCCTAGTTTTTTCTTATTCCCCAATTGGCGCTGATCTAAAATTGCTTGATATTCCACAGAACTCGACCAACGATCAATTTCTCTAGCTCGAATTACAGGGACAGGATGAGTTAACTGAGCTGTCTGAGCTGCTTGGAGCATTTCTCCCATAGCATCGGTGCCAATCGAGTCGTAGGCTTTGGCTTGTTCAATAAAAGCATCTAGGTTTAACTGGGGAGCAAGAGTCGGCGAACCTCCCGCCAACTTCATTAATACCGACATTACTACTTTCGGATCTTGAATTGCTAATAGTGCCGCGCGATCGCAGCTAAATTCGGCACAGCGAACCCATTGCAGCATTTGCTCTTGCAAAGATTGAGCGAGAATAGTTCCCCAAGTAGGTAGTAGATTAGCAGCTAAGACCAACACATTAGCCATCGTTAGGTAAACTCCATGCTCGCACTTAAGATGACCTAGTTCATGGGCAATTACCGCCTGGATTTCTTCGGGAGTGAGCATTTCAATTAAAGATGTATGCAGCACTACAAACGGCTGTTTCCCTCTCATGGCAAATGTATAAGCATTAGGGGTGGGATTCTGCTGTACGTAAAGTTGTGGTGGTTCTAAATCAAGAATTTCGCAAGCTTCAATTAATAATTTATGGAGATCGGGTAGCTGTTTCTCGCTTACTAAAATACTAGAAGCAATATTATTAAGATAGAAAAACTGTTCTGCCACTGAACCTAAAACACTCCGAATGGCGATGTCTATCCCTGGTAGTTGCTTAAGGGTATTAGTCGCCTGTAAGTCGAGGGGATGACGAAAGCGATCGGCATTAAGACCAATTAAAGCTTTTTTTGATAAATTCATTTAGGCAATCTTGCAGTTAGGACGGTAGCTAATTTCTTAAATGTTAATCAAATGTAAAATTAGCTGCTCTATTGATGATCTTAGTATTCTCAGTAAATTTTTGCCCAACTTATCATTTAATACTGCGCTCAATCCACTGCGGTTTTTGCCGCATTAAATACTTTTTGACCAGTTGATAATTTGTCTGATCTCCGGTTACCTGAAATATTGACTGGGCTTTCAGCAGATCTGCATTACTTTGGGCGAGATCGCCTAAGTTAGCCAGAACTATAGCCCGATTGAAGTAGGCTTTACCATCATCAGGAGCCAGAGCTAGACCCTGATCGTACATATTTTTGGCATCAGACCACTGACGTAACTTCATATAGCCAAATCCGCTGTTAAAGTACGCTTGGACGTTATCTGGCTGGAGTTCAATCGTTTGCTCTAAATCAGCGACCGCCTTGAGCCACTGTTTTTGTTTTAATCTAATAATGCCGCGATGGTAATAAGTCAGAGCATAATTTGAGTCTAGTTTAAGGGCTTGATTGTAATCGGCGATCGCTTTGTCCCATTGATTACGAATATTGTAGATACCTGCACGGTTAAAGTAAGTTTTAGCACTAAATTGAGGTTCTAATTCAATGGCTCGGTTGTAATCTTCTAGTGCTAGCTGATGCTGAGATTGCTCTAGATAAATATTGGCTCGATTGTAGTAAATAGCCGCATCTTCTTGATTGAGAGCGATCGCACGGTTAAGGTCTGCTAAAGCTTGATCGTATTCCTGCTTGAGAGCATGGGTAAACCCTCTAGTGTTGTATTCGTAGGATCGTTGGAGATCGCTTAGTTTCCGCGCATTATTATCAATTAATTCCTGTTGCTCAAGCTCTTCCAGTCTTGCCTCAACCAAAGGATGGTCGGGATTGAGCCTTGCTGCTAGCTCATAATCTTCTTCTGCCTTATCCCACTGTTGTTGTAGAGCATAAACATTGCCGCGACTAAAATAGACTTGAGGGTTAGCCGAATCGAGTCTCACCGCCCGATTTAAATCTTTTAAAGCTAATTCCCAGTCCTCCTGTTGCGTATAAAAAATACCTCGAACCAAATTAGCGTAACTAGAATCTGGATCGAGCGAGATCGCCTGATTAAAATCTGCTTTAGCTTGGTTTGGCTTATTAAAACGGTCGCTATACAAAAGACCTCTCACAATATAATTCTGAGGGTCGTCTGACTCAATTTTGATCGCTTGATTGATACTTTCGAGAGCTTTAGCCCAATCTTGCTTTAGAATATAAATTCCCGATTGAACATGATAGGCATGAGAATTTTGCCGATCTAATTCAATTGCCTGCTCAAGATCGGCAAGAGCCAAGTTAAACTCATTTTGCAGAGCATAAATATAGCCACGATAGATATAACTTTTACTATATTCAGGCTTAAGTGCTATGGCACGATCAAAATCCTCAAAAGCTTGCTGCCATTGTTCTAGTCTCGCCTGTACTAGTCCCCGATTAATGTATGCTTCTGCCAGCTTGGGATTGAGTTCAATTGCTCGATTAAAATCGGCTAATGCTTGACCTAACTGTTCTTTTGATTGGCGAACCACACCTAAATTAGAATAGATGGCAGCGTCAAGTAAATCTGACTCGCTTATTCCTTCACGATACTTATTAGATTGCTGTGACTGTTCAAGATTATTAATTTGAGGTGATTGTCCCACAACAATCTTAGGAAAATAGCTTAATATAAGAGTTATAAAAATAAGCTTAAAAGAAAGTTTTTTAAGCATTGCCAGTTTGATTAGCGCTCTAATTTTGCTCGTGTTTTATATCTACTCTATGAGTCTAAGATCGATTAATCAAATATTTTAATTAGCTGGAGTAAAAACTTTATTTTCTATTTGTAATTACTCTCTTTTCAAGCTTAATTCGAGCAAATAAATAGCTTAAATTAATTGCTATTACTAGATATTTGGCGTGTTGTGGCATCTAAGTAGATCCAACCTAAATCCTGAAGACGAGTAGTCAGGTTGGAAATAGTTACTCCTAATTCCTCCGCCATTTGATAAAGATGCTGCCACTTAGTCAAATCCTTGTCTTGGCTTAATTCTGTAAGTATATGCTGTGGCATTAGCAAACATCCTGCAAAGTATTGTGCTTGCCATTCAATTCTTGCCAAATTGCTACTACGGCAGAGAAAAGGTTTTACTTGAATACCAACACCCTTTTGCCTCAGCCTAATGTAACTTTCTACTGTAGGAATATCAATATGCAGTACCCAGTGTCCAATCTCATGAGCAATTGTAGACTCGCCAAAACCACCTTTAAGCTGAGGAATATTTTCGTTAATTTCGATCAGCTTTTCTAAGGGTAAAATCCGTGCCGCGATCGCACCCTGTTCATCATCAGGAATTGTATCCCAAACCAGATCGAGATCTAAAAATTCAGCAATAACGCTAGCATCTATCGGCAGTTGCAATTTATTTTGCGATCGTTCCATCTGCAACCATATATCTAAAGCAGAAGCTTCAATCTCTAGTTTAGACATGAACCGAAACGGACGAAAAACACTCACAATAAACTAATTATTAACTGTCAGTAGTAGATGCTTCGCGAAATACTCGCTGAGCAAATTCAGGATTTTCTCTCATTCTACGGAATAAAGCTGGCATGTCTTTATAATGTTGCTTCAGCAAATCTTCTTCCTGTTGAGGAATTCTTCCCGCCAGAAAAATCAACTCTTCTTCATTTAATTCTAGATGCTTTGCCAAGCCTCGAATCACTTCTTCTTTCGGCGCATAATCAGCTCGATTATTTTCTAACTTAGATAGATAGGTAAAGTCTATCTTCAGTAATTTAGCCAATTCTCTTTGGGAATATTTGCGCTCTTTTCTGGCTTGACGAATTAGGTTACCAAAATCGTTAGACACTTTAATTTTTCCTATTAACTCTTTACTTCATCATAGTTTAGCTTGAATAAACAATCAACAAAGTCAGGATATTTTCATAGATTAGATCAGATTATTTAATTTAATTATTCTTCTACAAATCAAAACGATAACGGCATTTTTGGCGATCGCCATCCTGATATTGATCATTATCTATTGGCAGGTCAATAACTTCAACCAGCTTTCCTCCCGCTACTTCACAAGTCCGACGTGAGGCTAAATTATCAGGATTACAGGTGATCCAAATCGGATTTATTCTATGTTTTATGGCTAAAGGAAATAAAAGCTGACAGCCTCTTGCTGCATATCTATGACCCCGATATTTTTCAAGAACACCGTAACCAAAATGACCAGCATATAGAATAATATCTTCAGTATTTTCAACTCGAAAATTAAAATTACCAAGTTTTTCTCCTGTTCCCGAGAGTATCATTTTAAACTTATAAACAGGCACAAAATCAATCGGATTGGTTTCAGGAGAAATAGTTTTAATTAGAATAAGTTCTAAGTCGTTATCAACTAGTTTGCCTGGATTGTAAAAAGTAAAGCTGCTGTCCATTATAAAATCAAGGAGGGGAATGGAAAAAGAATATTTCAATACCAGTTTACGAATATCCACCTGGTTGAGCTAAACTTTCAAACCTAGTTAATTCTGCATTAAACAGTAGTTTAATTGTTCCCACGGGACCATTACGATGTTTAACAATACTTACCTCGGTAATCCCGCGATCTGGAGTATCAGGATTATAGTACTCATCACGATAAATCATCATTACTAAATCCGCATCTTGTTCGATCGATCCCGATTCTCGTAAATCTGATAACATCGGACGTTTATTGGTTCTTTGTTCTACGCCACGACTTAACTGGGATAAAGAAACTATTGGTACGTTTAATTCTCTGGCTAACCCTTTTAAGCTGCGAGTCATTTTTGATAATTGTTGCACGCGGTTGTCGTTGTCTCCTCCTTCCATTAATTGCAGATAATCGATTAAGACTAAACCGAGAGGATCTTTTTGCTGTGCTTGGAGTCGGCGTACTTGCGATCGCATTTGCATTACCGTTAGATTAGCCGTATCGTCGATATAGATTGGCAGTTCTGAAAGTCTTTCCACCCCATCAATTAGTTGCCCAAATTCATTTTGAGCAATTCGACCTGAACGAAGACGGTTACTAGGAATCCGCGCCTCACTAGATAGCAGTCTTTGAGTAAGCTGTTCCCGCGACATCTCTAAACTAAATACAGCAATGGGTAATTTAGATTCTCTGGCGATATTGGATGCTACACATAAGGCAAATGCCGTCTTGCCCATTGAGGGTCTCCCCGCGATAATGATTAAGTCAGAACGACTAAAGCCACTAGTCATCGCATCTAAATCGTAATATCCAGAAGGAACCCCAGGTAAAGCCGTTTCTTGATGCAGTTCTTCAATCGTATTGAAAGTATTAACCAAAGTTTCGGCAATGGGAACCAAACCCTCTTGGGGACGTTCTTGAGTTAGGCGAAAAATCTTTTGTTCCGCTGCATCTAAGACAACTTCTAACTCGGAGGTGTTGTCATATCCTAAATCGACTATTTCATGTCCTGAGGTGATTAACTGACGACGGACATACTTTTCCATAATCAGGTTGGCATAGCGGTCAATATTAACTGCCGACACCGTACGATTGAGTAACTGCGCGAGTTTTGTTGTCCCCCCAACCTGTTCGAGTAAATCGCGATCGCTTAAATAAGTACTAACAGAAATAAAATCCGTGGGCTTTCCCTTGGCATTAAGACTAAGTGCTGCATGATATATCTCTTGATGCGCTTTGACATAAAAAGCATCTTTAACCACTAGTTCTCCCACCCTGGTAATCGCTTCAGGATCGAATAGAATGCCACCTAAGATTGCTTCTTCCGCCTCAATACTAGCTGGAGGTAAATTATTGATTTCTGCCATTAATCACTTGAGATTCTTACAGCATAACTATAGAACATATATTCTAGTAAGATAAAGTCTTTTAAGGAAAATATCTAATTTTTCTGATAGAAACAGCATTTAAAGCAACATAAGAAAAGTTAGGTTATCTTAACGGGAAAAGATTTTGATGATGGTAATTTAAATTCTCGCAACTTGTGCGATCAAGATCACAACGGTTATTACTCAAAATGCAACTTTAAAGCAGATACTTAATTTGGAAGTTTATTCTGAGGTTAATAGTATTTTCTAAGCAATACCATAGAAGTAAATAAACATTTTATAAATATGGTTGTCGCAGTTAAAAGGAATTCGTCAGATTTATCCCCCGATAAAATAAATAATTTAGAGCAAACATTAGGAGATTTGCCCGATGATGCCATCGAAGCAATAGTTAGTCAGAATTTTATCTCCACCTCATTTTTTGCTGCCCTGGGATTTTCTGAACATGAAAAAGTTCCTAGCTTTAAAACTGGTAGAGGACATGATGCAGTCGATTATGCACTTCGTAAAAATACTGAAAACGATAATTTTTTACATACTCAGTTAAGCCCATCTATTTTAGTTGAATTAAAAGGAAGAGATATTAATCTTGAATATGGCAAAGGTGGTTATAAAACTACAGTCAAGCAGCTTAAGCGTTATCTTCTCGCACCTAATTGTAAATCTGTACAGTGGGGTATTATTACTAACTCTAAGCATATTCAGTTGTTTAGGAAACACGGCAAAACTATATTTCCTGCCACTACTTGTTTAGAAATCAATCCTGATAATATCGGCAAGATTACTAGTGATATTAGACAAAAGATTGAGCATACTTCTCAAGCTCTGACTGTAGCTATCTACAATAGTAAGGGAGGAGTAGGTAAGACAACTACCGCAATTAATTTAGCTGCTACTTTAACAACACATAAGAAAAGAGTTTTAATTATTGACTTTGATCCTAGCCAAAGAGATTTGACTGATTCTCTAAATGCCAAATCAGGCAATTATAAGTTAGAAAAATGTTTAAAAAATAAAAAAAGCTTTGATGATTTAAAACAAACAATCTATACTTACACCAAAACTTTTAAAGGTGGAATAACTTTAAGCTTTGATGTTATTCCCGCAGACGATGACTTTGCTAAAATTCCCGAACATGAAATAAGGCATCATTTTAGTTTCCATACCTTACGCAAAAAATTAGCTGCCTTAAAATCTGAATATGATTACATTTTGATTGATGCTCCTCCTAATTGGCGATTTCATAGTTATAGTGCCTTATACGCAGCAGATGTGGTACTAATTCCCACTCAGCATAATAATGTTAGGTCTTTGCAAAATGCAGCAACAACGATTCTCAAACACATCCCTGAAATTCAACAGAATCGACAAGATAAAACTCAAGGATTAGAATGGGGAGCGATCGCTCTACCAATTTTCTTTAATGGTGAAAAGATTACTGATGCAGCAAGAGTAAATGCCAAGAAAGCTATTGCGGCAATTATTAAACAGGCTAAAACTGAAAGTAAATTTGATTTAGTACCTTACTTTTTTCCTCGTTTTAAACCTGGTAACAATACAACTATCTTTGAACTACCCAGCAATGCTCACATAGCATATTCTACTTTCGAGAAGATTCCTGCTGTGTATAAAAGCAAGGCTGCTTATGATTATTATTCACTATTAGCAAAAGAATATTTTTTACAATGAGTAATTTAAGTGATGTCGGGAATTTAATGTATCTCGATTTAGAATTAATTGAACCTCGTAATAAAGTTATTGAATCAGAATATTTAATTAATGCTACTGCTCAAGAATTAAGCAATAGTGATGCTAGAAATTGGATACCTTTGATTGTCAAAGAAATTGGTGAAGATAGTTATCAAGTTATTGGTAATAATTTTATCTATGCCGTCGCCGAAACAGCAGGATTAGAAAAAGTCTGGTGTATTATTGCTGACGATAGTGAGACAACTGCTAAATTAAGTAGGATGTTGGCGAGAGAAGAAGTACCAAGAATAAATTTATCAACGGCATCAATTAATGACATCAAGTCAGCATTAGAATATTTAGCTCAGCAGCCTGATTCACCATTAAACAAGCTCAATATTCTTAAAGCCACCAACCGAATAGATGAAGCACCAAGACAATATTGGCAAGATTTTAAACCAGTTACTAAGTTGCAGTGTGGCATTACAGCAGGAAAAAAAGTCAAAGCTTTAGATCAAGTTTTTTATCTTACTCCTGAACCAATTCCCGACAATATTAATGATCCAAAAGTTTTAAATACTTTAACTACAACAGAACTTAAGAAAATTGCCAAAAAGCGTAAACTACCTGGATATACTAAATTAAGTAAACCTAAATTAGTTAATTTGCTAAGTCAATAAGTTACTACTGAGAAATATTTCTAAAGAAGCACTATCTTTATGTCTGAAATAATGCTTTTCTTGTTGATAACCTCAATTTATAGTTATTAATTTATGCGATCGCTAAGGGCTTATTCTAAAACAGATGAACAGGAAAAATAATGATTCAAAGTAGCGATTTAAAACCCTATTGACTCACAAATTCTTTAACGATTAATAAGCAATTTTGTTGCTGTTCTGTCCGAAAATAATCAAGACGATTGGAAATCTTATTTAAAATGGGAATACCACGACCACTTCCCAGCCAATCCTCATGCTTTCTTGAGGTTTCAGCAATAAAGGCATGTAAATCAAAAGCCGATCCATAATCCCAAATTTTAATCTCCATTGCTGATTCTTTGAGCATTACTTCTATTTTGATCGGCATATCTGGAGGTAAGTTTTTATGAGCATGACGTACTGCATTAGTAAACCCCTCCGCTAAAGCTAACCTGCACTGTAGCCAGTCTCGAAGGGGTATAGAATTCTGATAAATTTGATTGAATTGAAAAAGAACTTGATCTAGTGCTTTCAAGTCGCTGGGGGCTTCAATTTTGATGCTGCGTAAAATTCTCAACTTGCTTGGTGCCTCGATCGGACATACATTGGCAAAAATAGTGCTACTCTATCTGCTTTATGTTATTTTTTAAACCTAATTTTAGATGATCTGTGCTAGTGTGATTTGTCACACCACTTAGTTCTTTGCTTTTTTCTTGTATGCTCAAATATATGATAATTATTAACTGACATCATCTTAGTTTAACAAGGCGACTGGGCTTTTTACTTAAATATTAATCGGTCGAAGTTAACGCAGATTGCCATAATTTCTGGTCATCAGATAAATACTATCAACCTAACCATGGCTCAAATCCTGATCATTGACGATGACTCCACAACTCAGCTGCTTCTAGAAAGAACTTTAAATATGCAGGGCTATGATATCACCTTAGCCAGTGATGGAGAAGAGGGGTTAATCAAAGCTAAAGCAATTCGTCCCGCTCTGATTATATGTGACTGGATCATGCCTCGTAAAAATGGCTTGGAAGTCTGTAGTCAGATCAAATCTACGCCTGAGTTATCGACAACCTTTTTTATTCTTTTGACTTCTCTCGATTCAGTAGAAGATCGGGTCAAAGGTTTAGATGCTGGTGCCGATGATTTTTTGTGCAAGCCCATCGAAATGCATGAATTAAAAGCCAGAGTTAGAGCTGGGTTGCGCCTGCACGAGCTAAGTAGAGATTTACAAAACCAGAAACAATTACTCGAAGCTGAATTAGCGGAAGCAGCAGAATATGTGACGACAATTTTACCCGAACCACTTCATCATCCATCTTTAAATATTGAAGCCTGCTTTATTCCTTCCCGACAGTTAGGGGGAGACAGTTTTGATTATTTTTGGTTAGACGATCGCCATTTGGTTTTCTATTTATTGGATGTTTCAGGTCATGGTTTACGGGCGAGTTTGCCTTCTTTAGCGGTCATTAATCTGCTTCGTTCTCGGGGACTAAGCAATGTTGATTATTATCAACCCAATACAGTATTGCGCGGACTGAACCAAACTTTTCAGATGAGCGATCGCAACGATAAATACTTTACTATTTGGTATGGAGTTTACGATCAAGAAAATCGTAGTCTTACTTATTCTAGTGCAGGACATCCCCCTGCAATTCTCTTGGCACCCGCTACTAAAAGTATTGAACGCAGACTAAAAACCCCTGGGGTTCCTGTCGGGATGTTTCCTGACATCAAATATGTCAATGCTTCCTGTGAGATTGCTGCAAATTCTAGCCTGTATGTGTTTAGTGATGGAATTTATGAGGTCGAACCCCAAGCTAACAACTCTCATTGGGGCTTAGATCGCTTGATCAACTTACTCAAAAAATATCAGCAAACTCCAGAAAGAGACCTCCGCAGACTATTACAGTATGTTAGAACTTGGCATCCCAATTTCCAATTTGAGGATGATTTATCGATTTTACAGATCGATTTTTCCTGAACATTTAATCTCGAACCTGAATCGCTTTAATAGATGATTTTTAGGTAATGTGAGCTGATATGAAGTCATGAAAATGTGCCATCACTCCCTTGAACTTCTTCTTGCTTAGAAACCCTAATTCCTGTTCTGGCATAGTGCAAGTACTTATAGATTCCTCGATAGTAGAATTCAAAATCATTATTATCATTCAATTTCTTACCACCGCTGGATTTCAACTTGCTATTGGCTGATTCAATCCCATAGAGGGTCAATCCGATTGCCAGCCAAAAAACGAGGCTCAAGAGCAAAATTGTGCTGTCAATTGCCACAATCCCGATTATCTGAATCAATATTTGCTTGATGCGAATGAGGGGAACATTAAGATAAGGAGGTAGCTGATTAACAAACAATCCCGCAGCTAAAGTACCCCAGATCCCACAACCGAGATGAACAGGAATTGCTCCAACAGGGTCATCAATACGCAATTTTCGCAACAGATTTTCGATAAAAATAATCCATAAACTACCGATAGCGCCAATGAGTACCGCCACTGCCAAACTCACATAAATGGAAGATGCGGTAATACTGACTAATCCACCCAAAATACCGTTAATTACCAAGGGTAATCCTGGCTTTTTCCCACGTAACCCCCGGAGCAAAAGTATAAAAACTCCTCCAGATGCTCCAGCTAACATAGTAGTAATAATGACATGGGGTGTATTGGCAATGGAACCAGCCGAACCACCATTAAATCCTAACCAACCTAGCCAGAGAATCAAACAACCAAGAGTTGAGAGGGAAAGATTATAGTAGCCAAAAGACTGAGGTCGGGCAGAAAAGCGATTTCCTCTTACTTCATCAGGATTGAAGCCATACCAACCACGACGAGGTCCAATTAGAATAGCACCGACTAATCCCGCCATCCCACCAACAGAATGTACCACCGTAGAACCAGCAAAATCCAGAAAATTTAGCTCACTTCCAAGCCAGCCATCAGGATGCCAAACCCAACGACCTGTGAGAGGATAAGCGATCGCTACCAACAAAAAGCTAAACCAGAAAAAAGCCCAGAATTTTACTCTTTCTGCCATTGCACCTGACACAATTGTGGCGCTTGTCCCAGCAAAAACTAACTGAAAAAAGAATATCACCATCCAAGGTTGTCCAGGATAAAGAGTGTCCAAGCTATCAAATCCTAGGTCAAAACTATCGAGTAAGGGAGGATCGAATGCTTTAAACAAGAATCCTGTTGCTCCGACCCAAGAATTGCCATTGCCAAACATCAAACCAAAACCTAGTATCCAAAAAGCCAGGATCGAGACACAGAAAACAATTAGATTTTTAGCCAGCACATTAGTAGCGTTTCGAGTTTGACATAAACCTGCTTCCAACATCGCAAAGCCAGCATTCATGAAGAAAACGAGACTTCCTGCCACGATTAACCAGAGTGTTTCTGCATTAACTAATTCTGGTGTTTGAGGAACTTGAGCTATCACTGGTTTAATCAGGATTAGGAGCAAAATTCCCGTGCTGAATAAGCCAATCAATCGAAATTTAAGCTTGCTTGCGATCGCCACGTTTAAAATAATGTAATTGTAATATTACTGTCCTGAAATTTTAGGCTGATCTGGCAACACTGTTCAAGCGATTTACCATAATAATTATGGTGGAATACTCAACTATAATCATTTGGGAATAATAGGATACAACGCAGCGTTACTCAATTAAGTGTTGCTAAGACGAGCTTTTTATTTGGTTCCGACTGCATTTCCCCTATCTTCGCTAGAGATGTCTCATTCTTTGCTCAGGGTTATAATGCTATGGTTATGATCACCATTCTTGATAGACTGAAACTTGGTCCGCATAAATTTCGTTATTAAAGACCTCGATCACAGATTCTTACAATTTAATAGCGTAAGATTGATGTAATAGACGATACATTTATTATTTTTTTACAAAATTCTCGTATCTTCTGTTACAATTCTTATTGAGTCAAAGAATTATACAAAGTTGCTTCGTTGGGGAACGCACAACTAGAGATTTTTCCAGACTTAAACAACAACAATTTAATTCCGCCAACTATGCGATCGCCTGGTTGGCATTTTTTTTGGCTAATGTGAGCTATTTTAAAGCCCAGCCTAATGTATTAAATCTCAACTTAGGTAAACCACATTAAATTTTCAGCTTATTCTCAAACAAGAATGGCACAAATAGAATAGAGTTTGCTTATGAAAAGTCCAGATGATTGAGCTTAATTGGTTTTTGTTCTCCTCTAATTACTCAGCGCCAGGGATGATACACCATCCCCAGGAATTGTTGCATCATTCATTGCAATGGATTCAGAGTCTAGGTATGAGCGGCAGTCTCGTATTTATGCTGCTTTACATTGTCGCTACCATCTTGTTGGTACCTGGTTCAATCCTAACCTTAGGTGCAGGAGCTATTTTTGGCGTAGTTTGGGGTTCAGTATATGTTCTCATCGGTGCCATAATTGGTGAAACTGCGGCATTTCTCTTAGGAAGATATATTACCCGAGATTGGATTAGTCAAAAAATTGCCGCTAGCAAGACATTTTCCGCTTTGAATCAAGCATTGAATCGAGAAGGATTGAAAATTATACTCTTGACTCGGCTTTCACCCATCTTTCCCTTTAGTCTGCTGAATTATGCCTTTGGAGTAACAGGAATATCTTTACGGGATTATTTTTTGGGTTCTGTAGGGATGATTCCGATGACCATAACCTATGTTTATCTAGGTTCGTTAGCTGGTGATCTAGCTAATATCAATGTTGCTAGCCAACTAGCTAATCCTGAACTGCAATGGATCATCAGAATCTGTGGTTTTGTTGCCACTGTTGCAGCAACTTTGTATCTTACTCGGATCGCACGTCAAGCTTTAGCTAAATCATTGGAGGAATCTATAGTTTAGATTTGTTTAAATTTAAATTAATAGTATAAAAATTCCCTAATGGAAATTGACGGTTTAAAAATTCAGATAGTCCAAAAAAATATCAAAAATCTCTACATCAGAGTGTATCCACCCAATGGAGAAATACGTCTAGTATGTCCGAGACAGCTTGATAATGATACGATTCGCCAATTGATAATGGCTAAAATCGATTGGATCAGAAAAAAACGGGCTAAATTTTTGGCTCAACCGCGCAAGATTGATTATCAGTACATTTCAGGAGAGAAGCATTACTTTAAAGGCGATCGCTTGATACTCAAAGTGATATACCATCAAACTAGTCCCAAAGTGATAATTGAGGGGTCTCAGCTCAGCTTGTATGTCCGATTTGGCTCAATCTGCGAACAACGGGAACAAGTTTTGCTTGCTTGGTATCGTCAGCAATTAAAAGCGGAACTTCCCCAGATAATCGCTAAATGGGAACAAGTTATTGGAGTTAAAATCAATGACTGGAGAATCAAGAAAATGAAGACTAGATGGGGAACTTGTAATATTCAAGCCCGCCGAATTTGGCTTAATCTGGAATTGATTAAACAACCAGCTCATTGTTTAGAATATGTTGTAGTTCACGAACTAGTGCATCTTCTCGAACGCAAACATAACGCTAGATTTTGGCAATATATGACTCAGTTTATGCCCAATTGGCAACAGTATCAGAGGGAACTTAATCATCATTCTTTATGCTGAATGAAGCATATTATACAGAATTTTTCTTATTCAATACTTCATCAAAAATTTAACTTAACTGCATAAATCAATCAAGACAAACACTATAAAATAAGAGTAACCCCTATCTTAATTTAAGTATTTAAATCACTGTTGTCGATCTGTATGACACATAATAATTGTCATGCACTAATTGTTTTGATGATATGAAAATAGTTGGTAGGGGAATAATAACTATATCGCTTTACTCTCTTACCAATCAAATTAACATGTGGAAATTGTTTAATCGTAAAACTTTTCTCTTGATTTTTGTTAGCTTAATTTCAACAGTAATTGGTTCAGATACGATAGTTTATCGTAATAAAAAAACAGCTAATACTACTGTTAACAATAAGTACCCCTTTGCAGTCAAACCAGCAGCCGCTCTACAAGAATCCACTATCAATACTGACGAAATCTTGCTCTTGGCAGCAGATTTAATTAACCGCAAACAGGGCAAACAAGCGTTGGCAAAATTGCAGGGCTTAGAAGATCGGTATCCTTTACTGGCGGCTCAGATATTATTCTCCCAAGGCGAAGCGCATCAGCTAGCAGGTAATGAGAGTGCCGCAACCTCAACTTGGCAGCAACTAATTGCTCAACATCCTAAATCCGCAGCTAGTACTGAAGCCCTATATCGCCTAGGGCAGAACGATCCTAAATATTGGCAACAAGCGATCGCCGAGTTTCCTGCTCATCCCCGCACTCAGTCAATTATTCGTCAACAACTTAGTCAAAATCCTCATCAGCCAAGGTTAATGGCACTGTTAGTTAAACATACTCCCGACGATGTAGAAGCAGATCGGATGAGGGATCGTCTCGTTAAAGAATATGCTTCTCAATTGACTCCCGAAGAATGGCAGGCGATCGCCGATAGCTATTGGTTAAAGTGGGACTATGGTCAAGCAGGAAAAGCTTACACCAAAGCCCCTGTAACCCCTCGAAACCTTTATCGTGCTGCCAGGGGGCATCATCTCGGAAACGATAAGGTTACGGCAAAGCAGTATTATCTTCAATTATTTCAACAATATCCCAATGATCACTATACAGGCTGGGGCTTCCGCCGTATCGCTAGCATTGTCAGTAAAAGAGAAGCATTAACCTACTTGAATTTGGCAATTAAACAGTTTCCTCAACATGCACCCGAAGCTCTGGTTGACAAGGCTAAATATCTAGAAGCGCTTAATAGTCCTCAATCGGCTCACAATTCTCTGCAAAAGCTGTTGACAGATTATAAGCACTCCGAAACAGCAGCCAAATATCGATGGGATCTTGCTAGTAAACAAGCTAAAAAAGGTGATTTAGTTACTGCTTGGCAATGGGCGCAGCCGATTGTAGTAAATAATCCTGATAGCGCGATCGCTCCCAAGGCTGGCTTTTGGATTGCTAAATGGGCAGAGAAACTTAATCGACCCCAAGATGCGAATACTGCTTATAAATCGGTGTTAGCTCGTTTTCCACGCTCTTATTATGCTTGGCGATCAGCAGTGGCTTTAGGTTGGGATGTGGGCGACTTTACCACGGTACGTCATAAGGTTCCCCAAGTGGTTAAAGCGTCTAAAATAACCCCTCCAGGAGGTTCAGCGACTTTTCAAGAACTTTATCGCCTCGGTTTTGAGCAAGAAGCTTGGGCACAATTTCAACTCGAAATTAGCGATCGCTCAAAATTATCGGTGACTGATGATTTCACTAAAGGTTTATTAAAACTCTACCAAGGGAGAAATCTAAGGGGTATCAATCAAATTTGGTATCTACAAGATCGAGATAGCCCAGAAGACAAGCAGCAATGGCAGCAACTACGGCAAACTCCTGAATATTGGCAAGCACTATATCCTTTTCCCTATGAGAACACAATCCTTAAGTGGTCAAAACAACGACAGCTTAACCCATTACTGGTTACTTCCCTAATACGTCAAGAATCGCGATTTGAACCAGAGATCGAGTCTTCTGCGGGAGCATTGGGTCTGATGCAAGTAATGCCCGCTACAGGCAAAAATGCAGCGAAAAACATTGGTTTATCCAACTATTCCCTAACTAAGCCCGAAGATAACGTCAATATTGGAACTTATTATCTTGATTACACCCATCAGAAGTATAGTAATAATTCGATGTTGGCAGTTGCTAGCTATAATGCAGGTCCAAATGCAGTAGCGACCTGGGTATCCCGCTATGGATTACAAGATGCCGATGAGTTTGTGGAGAAAATTCCTTATCGGGAAACCAAGGGTTATGTAGAGTCAGTATTTGAGAATTATTGGAATTATATGTTGGTTTATAATCCAGAGGTGGGAAAATTGTTTAAGAATTTGTAGTAGTCGAAGATAGGCTTGAGACGCTCGATTTTACCTCACGCAAAGATGCAAAGAGATTCAGTGAAATCATTAAGAAGATTGATTACCAAAACCAGAGTTACATTTACTATATGCTGGAACTTTAATTCCGCTATATTCATACTCTGTGGCTTCATTCACATTCATCTTTTCTTGTTTTATTCCTAATTTTCCTAGAAGTACATTAGAAATAATATGCTCTAGCGTCTTTTTTTCTACACCTTAATATTCTCAACTGTATACTGTCCTTCTAAAAGCGAGATCGCCTGATCAATCCCAACTTAATCTTAATCCTGCTTCCACTCAAAGCCGCCGTGGTTTTTTTATTCTCAATCAATACATTTTTATGTTTTTCTGAAATATGGGGAGTGCAACATTTAAGCTTAATAATTTTCTAGAATCCGAATGATCAAAATCATCAAACAAACGGCATCAATGCAGACAGGTGACAGCGTGCGACTAGATGCTGACATTTATCGTCCTGATACCGATGACAAGTTACCGATTTTGTTGATGCGCCAGCCCTATGGTCGAGAAATTGCCTCAACAGTGGTTTATGCTCATCCTCGTTGGTATGCAGCGCAAGGATACATCGTGGTTATTCAAGATGTGCGAGGCAGAGGAACCTCAGAGGGTGAGTTTGATTTATTTACCCATGAAATGGCTGATGGATTAGACACGATTAACTGGGTATCCCAGTTGCCTAATAGTACAGGGAAAGTGGGCATGTATGGCTTTTCCTATCAGGGGATGACGCAACTATATACTGCTATGCACCAGCCAGAATGTTTGAAAGCGATCGCCCCAGCGATGGTGGCATACGATCTCTACTCTGATTGGGCTTATGAAAATGGCGCATTTTGTTTATATGCAAATTTGGCTTGGGCAATTCAGTTAGCAGGTGAATCCGCCCGTCTTGAAGGGAATGAAGCCGCTTATTTGGAGTTATCTGCCGCAGCCCGCATTTTGCCTGTACATGGCTCGATTCCTGCAAATCCCGAACTATTACAACGCTTAGCCCCCAATTCTTTTTATCATCAATGGTTGCATAATAGCGATTCTAACGCTGAATATTGGCAAAAGCGATCGCCTAAATATTTATTAGCTAATATAGATCTGCCAATGCTCCATGTAGGTGGTTGGTTCGATCCTTATTTGCGAGGAACATTAAATTTATTTCAAGCAATGGTTGCTCAATGTAGCCAGCCTCAGCATCTGTTAGTAGGTCCTTGGGTACATCTTCCTTGGGGGAGAAAACTAGGGGTAGTTGACTATGGCATCGAAGCACAAAATCCGATTGATGAAATTCAGATTCGCTGGTTTGACCATTGGCTCAAAGGTAAAGATACAGGGCTATTACAAGAATCTTCCATCTGCCTCTTTGAAATGGGGAGCAATCAATGGCGAGAGTTTGATAGTCTACCCGACAAACAGACAACTTATTATCTAGCCAGTGATGGTTTAGCTAGTATCCGAGAAGATGGTGGTATGCTGTGGCAGTTCGAGGAAGAGATCAATCCTTCTCCTCGGGAAATCTTAGGGATCGATCTCAGCGAAAGTATTACCGAACTTGATAATAATATAGATATTATAGTTCATGACCCTTGGCGACCTGTCTCTGCTTTGGGAGGTCATGCCACCTACCCTGGAGGATCTTTCGAGCGCTCAGCATTAGACAGTCGGTCAGATATACTTACTTATACCTCTGCTCCCTTAGAGTCAGATTTTCATCTTATTGGGGCTGTAACTTTAGAAGTTTACTGTAGTACGGAAAATTCTAGCTTCGATCTAGGTGCTTTCTTGTCTATCGTAAATCCAGCAGGAGAGATTTTTAATTTTACTCAAGGGTATATTCGTGTCAATTCATCTGCATTAGATGTAGCATTAGTCGAGATTCCTTTACAAGCTACCTGTATGTGCATAGCGGCAGGTAATAGTTTACGTCTTAGTCTCAGTGCATCTTGTTTTCCTGCATATCCTGTCAATCCTGGCACGGGTCAGCAACCCCAAGAATCAAGTGCAATAGAGAACTCAATTATTACTCTCTCGGTTTATTCAGGGGTAGATTATCCTTCAAGGCTGATTATGAATTGCTCATCCTAACAACAATCGTAATTAATCAGCTTATTATCTAAAATTAAAATTGCTTATATTGAATGGCGATCTCAAGACTTTCAGCAGAACAACTACAATGCGATCGCCCTAAACAAAATAGGTTTCACAACTAATTAACCACCAGAGGATAATCAGGAGTGGGATTTAAGGGGCAGCTAAAAACGTAGTTACCCGCAGTCAACTCCACCTCATAATCTTTGGTAACGCCTTCAGTCAAACCACCGCCGCTAACTTTGGGGAGGCTAACTTGCTTAATGCCTTCTCCTCTCAGATAAAAACCCAGTTCATAAGGAACATTTACATTAGTAACACGGAAAACATATTTTCCTGGCTCTAAGTTTAAGGGCTTAAATCCAGACTTCCTACTGGCAAGAGTTTCGGAGTTAATTTTTTTACAATCTTCAGCGCTTTGAGGTTGATACTGAAGATCTTGGGTTTCGACTTCGAGAAACTGACAACCAACCTGAGTCAAATCGATTACAGTGGGCGTAGATGCCTCGGCAATGGGCAAATTGGACTCAGCAGAAGGTTGAGATGAACTGTTGGCAACCTGATTACTAGAGCAAGCAGCAACAGAGAATAATAATAAGAGGCTACCGTAAAAAAAAGACTTGTGCAACATGATAGGCGATCGCTAGAATAAAGAGTCTTCGTAAACTCTGGATAATTTTCTCTAGCTAGTCTAATCATTGATAATTAGAAGAGACTTAAACGTTGCCTAAAATTTGCTCAAGATACCTGAGAGATAAATGCCAAATCTAGCATTTATCCTCTAAGTAACCCTGGGGAAGCGTTATCAATCTAAACTAATTGAATTATTGGATTATTGACCAGCACAAGGATCAGCATTACCAGCACAAGGGTCAACGACGCCAGCACAGGGGTCAGCAACACCAGCACAAGGATCGACTTCAGTGGATTCTCCACCAGCATCAACTTCTCCCGCATCAGGAGTAGCACAAGAAGTCACTAAGCCAAGACTCAAGACAGAAGCAGCAAACAAAGTTCCCAAATATTTAACTTTCATATTTTTCTCCTACAGAAAATCTAGGTTGTAATTATTATTATGGAAGCAAATTAAATATTGCTATTACTACATGGACAATTTAACTAAAGAGACGAAAATTTTTTGATA